>JBOFGM010000304.1:0-16263 GCA_051649105.1 Iodobacter sp.
CCAGTTCATTGGCTAAAGTATTGCTGAGTAAACAACCGGCCTTGTGGGGCCGGTTTTTTTACGCCGATGGAGTTGGATTTTGTTCAGAACCAAACAAAAAAAGTGCCCAAACGGCCCCTGCCAAGGCCAATCCCCATTAACGCTGCAACACACCAAATCCAAAAAAACATCGTAGGGTGCGGAATTTATTCCGCACCAAACCAAAAACGGTGCCCCAAGGGCCCCTACTGGCTAATCCGCACCAATAATAATCTGCGGCCCACTCAATCTATTTATCAAAATCAAATAAAAAATTATCACCACTGCCCGCCCAATTCTCTGGATAAACCCCTTCCCGCACCAAGCGATGAAATGTCGACCAAGGCCAATCCTTTACTTGCCCGACTAAACCATGCTTTAAAGGATTGATATGCACATAATCCATACGAGCTGAATAATCCGCCTGATTACGAATTTGATGCTCCCAAAACCGCCTTTGCCATATAGTGGATTCGCCACAACGCCAGCGTGAATCAGATAATAAATCTGCACGAAAATATTGCTGCCCGATACTTTTAGTCACCAAGCCCTTAATCAAACCCCAGCGCAAAGAGTAATTGGTATTTTCAACAGGTAAAGTCCAAATGCAATGCAAATGATCAGGAAGCAAAACCCACGCATCAATAATAAATGGATATTGATCTCTTACTTTCTTTACTGCCTGGTGTAATGCCCGCCGAAATAATTCATCGGTCAAAATAGCCTGCCGCTGATGCGTTGCTACGGTAAAAAAATAGCAGGCACTCTGAACTTGAAAACGGCGATAATTTGGCATTAGATTTCACATCAGACACGACAATTAACCAGCCTATCGCGGCAACATTGCAGATATTAAAACGCTGCGACGAATGATCTTATACACGGTGCCCAAGGGCACCCTGCGCAAATCGCGCATCAATGGTGCAAATCGTATCCATACCGGCCCACAACACCTACCGTAGGGTGTGGAATCTATTCCGCACCAAAAATGTAATTAAAAAACAACACTCATCCTGACCAAACCAGATTACCACCTTATATAGCTCAATTAAGTCTAATGAAAATACAAAAAATAGCTTTATGGCATAAATAAAACTGCTAAAGTTTCCTCCGGACTTTCCTTCCCTTCGGAGACTTTGCATGAAGTTTGATACGCTTGCTCTACACGCCGGTTACGAAATTGATCCCACCACCAAATCGGTCGCCGTGCCTATTTACCAGACCACCAGCTATGCCTTTGACGATACCCAGCATGGTGCCGATCTGTTTGATCTGAAAGTAAAAGGCAATATCTATACGCGGATTATGAATCCTACCTCCGACGTCTTAGAGCAACGTATCGCCGCGCTGGAAGGCGGTATTGGCGCGCTGGCTCTGGCATCGGGCCAGGCCGCTATTACCTACGCCATTCTGACCATTGCCGAAGCCGGCGATAATATTATCGCCACCTCGGCGCTGTATGGCGGCACATATAACCTGTTTGCCCATACCCTGCCGCAATATGGCATTACCGTGCAATTTGTGGACGCAGCCGATCCCCAAGCCGCCGCGGCCCTGATCAATGATCGCACCAAAGCGATTTATTGCGAATCCATTGGCAACCCGCTGGGCAATGTGGTCGATTTTGCGGCCCTGGCCGAAGTAGCCCATGCCGGTGGTGTGCCGCTGATTGTCGACAATACCGTACCCACCCCCTATCTGACCCGGCCGTTTGAGCATGGTGCCGATATTGTGGTGCACTCCTTAACCAAATATATTGGCGGCCATGGCAATAGTATTGGCGGCATTATTGTCGACAGCGGAAAATTCCCCTGGGCCGAACATAAAAAACGCTTTAACCGCCTGAATGAACCCGAAATCAGCTATCACGGCGTGATCTATACCGAAGCCTTAGGCCCGGCCGCCTTTATTGGCCGCGCACGCACCGTGCCACTGCGCAATATGGGTGCGGCCATTTCGCCGTTTAACAGCTTCTTAATTCTGCAAGGACTGGAAACACTGGCGCTGCGCATGGACCGCCATGTGGAAAACGCCCTGAAAGTGGCTCAATTCCTGCAAGGCCATGACAAAGTAAACTGGGTGAACTATGCCGGTCTGCCGGATCATCCATCCAAACCGCTGGTGGATAAATACTTTGGCGGCAAAGCATCCGGCCTGCTGACCTTTGGCGTTAAAGGCGGCGCAGCTGGTGGCGCTCGCTTCCAGGATGCCCTGAAGCTGATTACCCGGCTGGTGAATATTGGCGACGCCAAATCGCTGGCATGCCACCCGGCCAGTACCACCCACCGCCAGCTCTCCCCGGCCGAATTGCTCAAAGCCGGTGTCAGCGAAGATATGGTGCGCTTATCTATTGGCATTGAGCATATCGACGATATCATCGACGACCTGAGCCAGGCCCTGGCTGCGGTATAAAAACAAACAGCGCATCGATGCTGAGCATGGATGCGCTGTGATTATCTGCTTTCTATGCGTAAGAAAGTACAGATAACATCCAATTCAAGTATCCTGTAGCTATACATAAACATCAATGAAGCGGACAATAATTATGAAAGTCAGTGTAACTGGGGGCTCCGGATTTATCGGTAAAAAATTAGTCGAAAATCTATTAGAATTAGGTCATCAAGTGACCGTATTGACAAGAAAAAGTCAAGAAAATGGAGACCCCCGGATAAAATATATTCAAGCTGACTTGAATATTGAAAGCAATATGCTTGCGTCTTTTCTAAATGATTGTGATGTCTTATTTCATTGTGCTGGTGAAATTAAAAACCCATTAAATATGCGTGCACTTCATGTTGATGGTACAAAGCGACTGATTGATGCCGCAGAAAAAGCAACGAAATTAACAGACAAAAAAATACACTGGATTCAGCTAAGTAGTGTTGGGGCTTATGGACCAGACCAAAGAGCAATCAAAAATGTCCCTCGGGTTGTTATTGAATCAACGCCCCCCAATCCAAGTGGAGAATATGAAACCACCAAAACAGAATCAGACAATGCTGTAATTGAAGCGGCTGAACAAGGAGCCTTTTCCTACACCATTATTCGTCCTTCGAATGTTTTTGGAAAAGGAATGCCAAATCAATCAATTCGTTCAATGATTTCAATAATAAAAAAGGGACTATTCTTCTATATAGGTAAGAATGATGCAATTTCAACGTATATTCATGTTGATGACGTTGTTGACTGTCTTCTTATGTGTTGTGTGAATGAAAAAGCAAAAGGCCAAATATTTAATATATCAAATGATTGTAAGCAAGATGACTTTGTAAATGCAATTGCTGATCATGCGAACGTCTCCAGACCAAAAATACGCCTTCCCGAGTGGTTAGTTCGTACACTAGTTGCAACTTTAGGAAGAGTTACTCATTTGCCACTAACCAATGATCGCATCAATGCACTTCGTACAAAGACAACCTACCCAGCCGAAAAAATAGAACAATTATTAGGGATAAAACCAAAACGCGATGTTACTTTGTATATTAAAGAAATTATTGAAGAAATTTAATAATTTCTAAAATTACCAAACTCTCGCCGCGGTATAAAAAAAACAGCGCATCGATGCTGAGCATGGATGCGCTGTGCCCCTCTGGCGATCTGTTTAAATTACAGGCTTAAATCCCCTGCTCATCAGCAATATAGCCAGCAGACTGATATAAATGATCCCGGATATCGGCATCAGGTTTAAAGCCAGAAACATGGCGCTTTAAAATATCCAATACCCTCTGAGAATCATTCGATACACAGGCTTCGGCCAGATCGGCAATGGCCTGCTCCAACTCATCCCGGGTAAAGCATTTTTCTTGCGCTTTCATAATCCGCGGATGCTCGGTACCGCTGACATTGTCACCAATCAGCAATTCTTCATACAGTTTTTCACCGGGGCGCAAACCAGAAAATTGAATCTCAATTTCGCCGTTCGGATGCTCATTATCCTTAACTGAATAACCGCTTAAATGAATCATCCGCCGTGCCAGATCCACAATTCGCACGGGTTTGCCCATATCCAGCACAAACACCTCACCATTGCCGCCCATAGCCCCGGCCTGAATCACCAGCTGGGAGGCTTCCGGAATCGTCATAAAAAAGCGATTAATATCGGGGTGAGTCACCCGCACCGGGCCACCGGCTGCAATTTGCTTCCTGAATAACGGGACCACCGAGCCACTGGAGCCCAGCACATTACCAAACCGCACCATGCTGAAACGGGTGGTCACGGTCGGGTCCAGCGCATAAGCCTGCAAGGCAAGCTCGGCCATACGCTTACTTGCGCCCATTACATTGGTAGGCCGCACGGCTTTATCTGTGGAAATTAAAACAAAGAACTCAACCCCCGCCATAATGGCAGCGGCAGCGGCGGTGCGTGTTCCATAGGCATTATTTAAAATACCTTCTGTAATATTGTATTCAACCAGCGGCACATGTTTATAAGCGGCGGCATGATAAACCGTTTGCACACCAAAGCGGCTCATAATGGATGTCAGTCTTAAGCCATTTTGTACCGACCCCAAAACCGGGTGCAAAGCAATCGACAGACCTTGTTCTGCAATGATCTGGCTTAATTCTTGCTCAATGGAATACAGTGCAAATTCTGATAATTCATATAAAACCAGGCAAACAGGCTTATTTTTAATAATCTGCCGGCATAATTCAGAGCCAATCGACCCACCCGCACCCGTTACCATCACGGCTTTACCGGCGATATTACGGGCCAGCAAAGCCTGATTAGGCGGCACCGGCAGGCGACCCAGTAATTCATCCACGCCAACTTCGCGGGTATCAGAGGCCCCTACTTCACCATTGACAATATCGGCCATCCCCGGCAAAACGCGCACTTCAACCGCCAGCGGCTCCAACTGATTAATCAGCTCAATTTGCCGGTCATGCGGAGCAGATGGCATCGCCAGCAATACCAAATCCACATCACCTTTCTTAATGCGCTCAACCATTTGCTCATTAGTCAGCACATCTAAACTACCAATTTCCATACCCTGCTGAACCGGCGAATCATCCACAAAGCCAATCGGTCGAAACTCCTGCCCTGCACGCAGTGCCATAGCCAATTGCCGCCCTGCACTACCGGCCCCATAAATCAGCACTTTTTGCCGGATAATCGCCAAGGGCAGCATCTTGCGTAAAATAAGCCGGGCGCAAAAACGGCTGACAATAATGCATGCCATAGCCAGCAACCAGTAAATGAGTAACGAACCACGCGGTATACCGGGCACATCAATAATATGCACCACCGCCACAAAAACCAGCACAGCTAAAGTGACCGCCCCGGCAATGGTCACCACCGCCTTGTCTTCTATATAGCGGATCACTGACCGGTACAGGCCCATACGAATAAAAATAGGCGCAGCAATCAAGGACGGCAGCAGAAACACCCACCAGGAAAATATGGATGGGTAATTCCAATTATCCATCCGCAGGGCAATGGCACACCAAAGTGCCAAAGGCAGCAAAATAAAATCCGCGGCTAAAATAATCAGACTTTTTGTGGTTCTGGGTAACGCTATTGTTTTTTGGAACATTTCACAACCTGTCGCTTCGGCAACCGATAAATAATCTCTTTATCTTGCAAAATATCGATTACGCTTAAATGATTAATGAGTAATCCCATCACGCCGGACTACTTTTAAGAAAGTCAGCATGATGATTTTTAAATCAAAAAAGAATGATTTTTTTTGTAAATATTCAGCATCAAAATTCACCTTTACCGGAATAGGCAATTCATCCCGTCCATTGACCTGCGCCCAGCCGGTTAATCCTGGTAAAATCAAATGCACGCCTTTTTCTGTACGCAAAGCGATTAAATCATCCTGATTAAAAAGAGCCGGGCGCGGGCCAACAAAGCTCATTTTTCCCGTTAAAATACACCAAAGCTGAGGCAACTCATCCAGGCTGGATTTCCGCAAAAACCCGCCAATGGGGGTTAAACACGCTTCTGGATTGGCAAGCAAATGAGTCGCCACGGCCGGCGTATCAATCCGCATAGACCGGAATTTAGGCATTTTAAAGATGGCATTATCCCGCCCTACCCGGTCCGACCAGTATAACGCCGGGCCTTTAGAGGTCAGTTTAACCAAAATAGCCACACACAGGATTGGCAATAGAAAAAACAGTACTAAACTCAGAGCAAATAAAAAATCAAAACTTCTTTTCAACATATATACCATCATTTATTTTGATTTAAAAAGTAGCGGGCAGTCTTTAGCAGGGCATCGTCAACTTTCACCGGCGGGATCCATCCCAACAACTCTTTAGCCTTAGAAATATCCACCTGTAAAGAACCACATAGACGCTGCGCCACTGCTGACTTATTTAGTATTGCAGCAGAGAATATCAGCCACGACATGGGAACAGGAATAAGCCGGGCCGACACGCCCAAGGCCTTTGCCATGCCTTGCAATAATTCAGTGGTCGATAAATCCTGACCATCCCCCGCTAAAAAGATCTGATTTGCCGCAGCAGGGTGATTCACACAGGTCCAGATTAAATCCACCAAGTTATCAATAGCCACAAAACTGCGCTTATTTTTAATTGCCCCCAGGGGTAATGGCACTCCTCGCTGCAGCCATTTCATCATCGAAGCAAAATTAGCTTTTACACCTGGCCCATAAACAAGCGGAGGCCGGATAATCACCACCTCTAAACCTGTTTCATTTGCCAGCTGCAGCAAAGCCTGCTCAGCCTCATATTTTGAAATACCATATGGGTCAAGTGGTGCAGCTACATCATCGGCCCCAAAAGGCTGATTTAGTATTGTGGACTCGCCATTTACCTTAACCGAACTGATAAAAATAAAACGCCGGACACCAGAAGCGGCAGCCTGGCGAGCCAAATTTAAAGTTCCATCAACATTTACTTTTCTAAATTCACTCAGTGGGTCCGCGGATAAATCATCCATCACATGCACACGGGCAGCAGCATGAACCACAATTCCAATCCCTGCAAAAGCCGGATCTGAATCCTTTATCTTCGAAAAATCATCACAAAGATAAACTTCATGTTTTTCATCCTGAATGCCATCCAGACTTCGGACAAGAGCTGAGACAGCCGCCCCCTTAATTGAAAAGTAACTAAGTAATTGTTTCCCGACGAAACCAGATGCACCGGTTACTAGTATTTTATTTCTCATAATAAACCAGACATTAGCCTTTTATATTCATTCAAAACACATTTATTCACAAAATGGCTGTCATAACACTTTTCTGCACGCAGTCTGGCATTTTTCCCAAGATTCAAACACAGCAACTCATGATCGATCAACTTTTTAATTGCAAGAAATAACAAATCACAATCACCCGGCGGAACCAGTAACCCTGTCTCTCCGTCAACAATAGCATCAGAAAGACCGTAAATATTGTTTCCTACGGTGGGTAAACTCATTGCTGCAGCCTCAATTACAACCGTACCAAACCCTTCACGATAACTTGGTAAACAAAGGAAAGAGGCTAACGACATATACTTTTCAGGGCAATCGGAATGCCCTGTAAATCGAATATGATCAAATAGTTCAGGACTGGATACAGATGCCTTCAACTCATCAAGGCTGACCTCGAATGGTCCCACAAAAAGTAAAAATACTGCTCTGGCATTATTCAATTTGTGTAGTTTTTCAAATGCCTTAAGAAGATCAAAAACCCCTTTATCTTTTGCAAGCCGACCAACAAATAAAATAATTTTAGCTTCTTCAGGAATATTTAATTCTTTACGTAATTCTAAACGATCTTTAACCGTATATTTTTCAACACAAAACCGATTCAAATCCACCCCTGCCAAGGAACCTTCAGCAACTAACCCTATTTTATTCTTATTAACCACTTGCGCATCAACTAAAAATGAAACTTGGCTTTTGCTGTCGGCATAACACATTGTATTAAGCTTAGAAATTAGTTTATCCGCAAGTTTAGCAACAATTTTCTTTAAACCTGTTTTTGTAACCCAAACTTGCCCGGTATAGGTATGAATTCTTACGGGGACACGGGCAAGCATGCCGGCAACAGCGCACAATAAACCAGCCTTAGGTGTGGTTGAATGCATAATATGAACTTTATTTATTTTGAATAGCAAATAAAGCTTATAAATAGCAACTATATCTTTAAAAAGACTAATCTCCCGGGGGATCTCAACCGGAAAATACTCAATATTATCGATTTTAGACAGCTGGCTAACACCCTCCCCTTTTGAACACATAACGGCGACACTAAAATTTGAATCTGCAGTACAAATAATTTGATCACGTAATTGTGTCATTATAAAAAAAGACACTGTAGAGACACGAGCAACAACATAGCGATTTGCTACCCCGGCATGCTCTGTATTACTTTTAATCATATATGCACCAATAAATTTAAATCATTCATTAACAATTTCTTTACGTTTATTAAACAACATCAAAAACGGAACAAAAAAGAAAAATGGAGGCAATATAAATATACCCTTCATATTTAAAATAAAGAATAGCAAAATCATGACTAGGCTAAAATATAAAAAATTCGATTTTACAGATTTCCTTAAAGATAAAATTGGTATATACAATGAAACCAAAGCAAATAAAAACATAAAGCCAGCTCCGCCGAACAACCATAGTCGGACCCAACCCAGATCAGTATCTTTAAAGTAATTAATATCTACTTCATTTTCATAAAAACGCCCAAACCCTGTCATCAAATCATAAAAATTATCCGGATACATAATCATAGTCAGATTTTGATCCGTACTGCTTGTACGAAAAGAGCCATCTACACGTAAATTTCTGACTATCTCAGTCGCCTGAAAAATCGGACCTGACTCTACAAAAGACAATGCATAAAGTAATACTATCAGCCCGATAACAACCATTACTTTTCTTATCGAAAATAGTGCAAGTACAATCATAGAGGAACGCGACATTGTCAAAGCGAGTAAAACTGATGCACTTAAGGTAAATTTACGAACTAAAGATGTTTTTTTTGCTGCAAAAAAAACAAAAAAAACTGTCATTGCAAATGTTACCGCACCGTTTACATGGTATAAACCGAAACCAATTGTACGCAAACCATATAATAAATCGAAGGTACCCGAAGAATCACCTGACATAAATAATACTAGTAAAGAATATATATCATTAGATAACATCCCTGCGACAATTAATACAGACTGCATTAAAACCCAAAAATAAAAAACCTTTGGATTATATTTATAAATATCGAAAAGAACATAGCCAAAAAATACATTTAAAAACAATTGAACAACCATGCTAATCAGATAACTTAAATCATGTGCACTACCTTTTCCTAAAAGCCAAACAGAAAAACCATACATGAAAAGTAAAACACTTAGAACATAAAAAACAAAAATTGTTTTAATTTTCATTACACGATAATACTTACAGAGCACAATAGGAAGAATAAAAAAAGCCATAGGTATATTAGTACCTGGCAATCTGGGGTACCCCATAATCAATGAAACAATAATAAAATTCATCAACGACGCACTCATCCCTCCCCCTTAAACATCCAACGAAATCCTACATCAAAATATAAATCACAAATTGACTAATCAATTCCAATTCTTTTAAGAATAAACTTTGGAACAACCATTAAAATTAAACCCTTAATAATTAACCCCAAGTTAGCAAAAGAAAATGGTAATGTCCCCAATATGCGACATGCAGCGGGCACATCACTCCTTGCCAGCAGGCTAAAATGTGATAAGTTAATTCTATCAATTGCCATTTCAAGCAACTTGCCATCTGAATATTCAGAAACTATTTTTTTTTGATCGTCAATCATTAACTGTGTTTTAGATGAAATATTGCTACCATGCCGGCGGTAATAGCCCAAAATATCCGGGCATGTAAACAATAGCCATCCTTTACTTGTTAACTTCAACCACATTTGTAAATCTTCAATCACAAAAGAACTATTATACCAACCGACATCATCTAAAGCTGCTTTACGAATCATTGCAACAGGAGCAGGACATAATAATTTTTTTAACAAAATGTCTTCAAAACTTAAGTACGTTGCTGGGCAAATCAGATTTCTTAACTTCTTTCCTTTTTCATCAACATAAGTCATGCTGCCGCTACAGGCCCCAATTTTATCATTACCCTCCATAATCTGAACCTGAGTATTAATTTTATCAGGGTCAAAAAAATCATCCGCAGCAACAAAACAAACATATTTGCCATTTATTTTATCCTTCAGATTATTGAGCGAATCAATCAATCCACATTGAGCATTTCTTATAAACTCAAACTCTCCAAAGAATTTACTATTCTTAATAACATCAATAGATCCATCTACAGAACCATTATCTAAAACAAAAACTTCCAAATTTTTATATGATTGATTAAAAACAGATGAAATCGACTCATCTATGAAATCCACATGATTGTATGAAACAATCACGATTGTAACCAAAGGCTTATTCATTTCCATAATAAAGAACTCACTTCAGAACTTCCCCAGAAGGGAAAATTGTATTCGCAGGGATTGATTTGACAACAATGCTACCAGCAGCCAATACACTATTGTCTCCTATACAGACTCCCCTCAAAATTTTCACGCCTTCACCAATAAATACATTACTACCGATTACAACAGGTTTACATGAATAATCTGTACTTAATCTTTTATTTGGATCTAACGAGTGAAAATTACTATCGAAACACACAAAATTCGGGCCAATTAATGTATTGTTTCCAATATGAACACTGCTTTTATCCGCTATAATAATGCAATTATTATTGATAAATACATTATTACCAATAGTTATTTCAGCATGTATACCCCTTGCTTCCAGATAAAACTCACCTCTTGAGAAACCAGGAGATGGATAGACCCCTAACTGGGAACCTGTTCCAATTTTAATAAGCCCCTTACCATTTACACAAATGCGTTGTACTATTTTAACTTTTTCACCAATAATGCACTGATGTAAATACAAAAAACCACACAATCTAAAAATTAAAGTCCGATATTTAATTCTTATCAGCGCGAGAATCGTTTTACATTTAGAAAAATAAAAGTAGAGCATATTATATAATTTACCAAATAAGAAATATTTGCACCCTGAACCCCATAAAAAGGCACTAATAAATAGGTCAGGATAACAAACGTTATCGAAAATATCACCTCAACAAATATAAACCATTTAGTTGCCCCTCGGGACAACATTGGATATGCATATAGCCAAGAAAAAATTTTAACCACATCACCCAATAATTGTATTGAAAACAAATCTCTTGCGGGGATAAACTCATCAGTAAACAAAATTGAAATAGCAAAGTCTCTGAATATATAAACAAAAACAGCCAACAACATTACTATTGGCATAATTACTTTAGCTGTACTTTTAATTTCCTTAATAATTTCATCACTACTTTTTAGTGTAGATAATTTAGGCAGGTAATAGGTACCTAATGCCATAGTTATAACACCCAAATAGACTTCTGATATTTTCCATACGGCTTGCCAATGCCCCGCTTGTACCCAGCCAACCTGATCAATTAAAATATTCCTTACTAAAATCAGCGAAACCGGCACGGTTAATGCACTTGTCATTGCCATGGCGACATAGCCACCGATTCCTTTTAATTGCTCTTTATTGGTACTTCCCCACCAATATTTCAACCGGAACCAAGGCTGCTTTAAAGAGCCAACCAGCATAATCCCACCGCTGATTGCCGTAAACACTGCTGCAGCGGCTAACGCCCCGTCAAGATTGGCTTTAAATATCATGGCCAGCATAAAAGTAGTTGCCACTAGTACAGAGATCATGCCCAGAGCTACATAGCGCCTGTATTGTTGCTGTCCATTAATAACAGAGGCAACAAGAGTATTAAGAGCAGATAACGGTAATGCCAGAATAGTCAGCCATACCAACCAAATATATTTAGCATCAGAAAACAGCCAAAGAGCCAGTGGCTTTGCCATTAAACAACTCAATGGAATAACAATAGCCAATAACAATAGCACCCAGCGAAGAGTAGCCCGCCACCAAGGTGCACACGCATCAATGCCGTCAGTGTGATTTTCTGCGGTATACCGGACCACGCCATTGCCACAGGGTGCAGAAACAACCCCATTTAAGGCAGATACCAAACTTTGCACCTGCCCTAACATTGCCATACCACTGGGGCCGGTATGGATAGCAACGACTTTAGCAATTACAAAGCCACTTGCCATCCGGACCAAAGTCAGTAATGCCGTAAAGAAAGTAACTGTTAATAACTTTTTCACGCGAGACTTACTTTTACAGCTGCAATGACTTCTTGTACTTCTTCATCACTCATTGTTGGACCCATAGGCAAGCTGATTACTTGCTGGTGAATGACTTCAGCAATTGGAAAAGAAAGCTGATTAAATTCGCTATATGCAGGCTGCTGATGCGGTGGAATAGGATAATGAATCACTGTACCAATATTTTTAGCCGCTAAGTCTTTTTGAAATTGATCACGCTTTTCGACGCGCACCACATAAACATGCCATGCAGAACTTGCGTCACTAATTACGACAGGTAAGAGTAAAGGGAAGCCTTTTAAACCTGCATTATATTGTTCAGCAATTTCTTTACGGCGCTGTGTTTCCTTATCCAGAAACGGTAGTTTCACAGCAAGCAATGCTGCTTGTAATTCATCAAGCCTGCAGTTATAGCCCTGCACTTCATTATGGTATTTTACTTTTGATCCATAATTTAGCAGCACACGAACTTTTTCTGCAAGATCTGCATCATTTGTTGTTACCGCGCCGGCATCGCCCAATGCACCTAAGTTTTTACCCGGATAAAAACTAAAACCAGCAGCATGCCCTAATGTGCCTACTTTTTTTCCTTTATATGAAGCGCCATGGGCTTGAGCTCCATCTTCAATGACTTTTAGGCCATGCTTTTCAGCAATGGCCATAATCGGGTCCATATCTGCCGGCTGGCCATAGAGATGCACGACAATAATCGCCTTTGTTTTTGGCGTAATTGCAGCTTCAATCAGTGCAGGATCAAGATTATAGGTTCGCTCGACGGGCTCTACAGGCACCGGAGTTGCACCGGCATAGGTCGCCGCAAGCCAGGTTGCAATATAGGTATTAGAAGGAACAATCACTTCATCGCCGGCACCAATTCCATAGGCGCGTAAAATTAAATGTAGTGCATCCAAACCATTGCTGACACCAATACAGTGCTCTGCACCACAGTACTCTGCAAATGAAGCTTCAAATTGCTTTAACTCCTTGCCCATAATGTACCAGCCAGAATCTAAGGTACGGGTAAAGGCCTCAATCAACTCTGTACGATGGACTTGATTAATAGCTTTTAAATCAAGAAATGGAATCATATTAATTTGCTCTAGTCGTAAATAATCGAGCAGGAATCCCTGCAACTACCGAATTTGCCAATACATCATTGGTAACAACTGCTCCGGCACCAACCAAAGCATTTTCCCCAATCACAACACCGGGCAAAATAACAGCCCCCGCCCCAATAGAAGCGCCGCGCATTACCGTCGCGCCATGAAAACTATCCGGGTACTGCTTAGATTTTGGGTATTTATCATTAGCAAAGGTTACATTTGGACCAATAAAGACATCGTCTTCAATTGTAGTTCCATCCCAAATATAAACACCCGACTTGACTGTCACGCGATCCCCAATAACCACATCATTTTCAATTAAACAATGAGCATTAATATTACAATCTGCACCAATTCTAGCGCCGGCCAAAATAACACAAAACTGCCAGACTCTTGTATTTAAACCAATAGTGGTTGTTTGTACATCACTTAATGAATGAATCATGCTTTGTTCCATCTATAAACTCATCATAATTTCGGAGGTAATCAGATTCATTGTAATAATCATCAGCAAGAACCATCAATACACAGTCTTCACTGAAATCATACATTTCATGCCAGATCAAAGGATCAATCATCAATCCCTGTGCTGGATTATCCAAAACCAGTTCAATTTTCTCTTTTCCATCATCCAGCAGAAAGCGGCAAGAACCACGCATTACAATCGCAACCTGCTTTAATTCTTTATGCGCGTGAAAACCACGGCGAACGCCTTCTTTCGTACCAAACAGGTAATACACCCGCTTAATAGGAAATGGAATATTTTTTTCTTCCTCAAGAGAAACGAGTGAACCTCGCTCATCTCCATGAGTCTGTAGCTGTATTAATTTCAATTGCATCAGATTGCCTCAATTAAATTTATCTGCATTTTTAAAAGTAACCCCAAGCACATCTTTCGCAGAAACAATAGGGTTATGCGATAAAGGCCATTGAATATTTAAATCCGGGTCGTCCCATAAAATGGTGCGCTCCCCTTCCGGATACCAAAAATCGGTAGACTTATAATGTAAATCTGCCGTAGGGGATAATACATAAAAGCCATGAGCAAAGCCTTCCGGGATCCATAATTGCTCATGATTTTCTGACGATAATATCCGGCCGGCCCATTGCCCAAAAGTCGGGGAGCTGGTCCGCAAATCCACCGCCACATCAAAAACCTCGCCCTGGGTCACACGCACTAATTTACCCTGTGGCTTGCCAATCTGATAATGCAAACCACGCAAAACCCGGTGTACCGAATGGGAGTGATTATCCTGTACAAAATTAACCGACCGCCCTAATTGCTCTTCAAATTTAAGCTGATTAAAGCTCTCCAGAAAATAGCCCCGGCTGTCATAATAAATATTAGGCAAAATGACTTTTACATCGGGAATAGTGGTGTCAACTATTTTCATGGAAACTTCCTTTTATTTATAACCACTAAAAAAACCAAACGCGGCAGTAATCAACCGATATTTTCACTCAGCATTTTAAGCAGATATTGCCCATAGGCATTTTTCTTTAATGGCTGGGCTAATTGGATCACTTTTTCTTTATCAATCCAACCCGCACGATAAGCAATTTCTTCCGGGCAGCATACTTTTAAGCCCTGGCGTGATTCAATGGTCTGGATAAACTGGCTGGCTTCCAGTAAAGATTCATGGGTACCAGTATCCAGCCAGGCATAGCCACGGCCCATAGTCTGAACATCCAGCTCACCCAGTGCCATATAAGCGGCATTCACATCGGTGATTTCCAGCTCGCCGCGATGAGAAGGTTTAATAGATTTGGCAATTTCAACCACGCGGTTATCGTAGAAATACAGACCGGTCACAGCAAAGCTAGACTTAGGCACAAGTGGTTTTTCTTCCAGGCTGACCGCCTTACCCTCTGCATCAAACTCCACCACGCCATAGCGCTCCGGGTCCGTTACCCGGTAGGCAAAGACACTGGCACCGCTGGTTTTAGCCGAGGCAGCTTGCAGCAGGGCGGCAAAATTATGGCCATAAAAAATATTATCCCCCAGCACCAAGGCGCAATTATCCTGGCCAATAAACTCTTCACCGATGATAAAGGCTTGTGCCAGGCCATCCGGGCTGGCTTGAACGGCGTATTGCAGCTGAATACCCCACTGGCTGCCATCCCCTAATAATTGCTCAAAGCGGGGGGTATCTTGCGGGGTGGAGATAATCAGAATATCGGTAATCCCTGCCAGCAGCAGGGTGCAGAGCGGGTAATAGATCATCGGTTTATCATAAATCGGCAGCAATTGTTTGCTGACCGCCAGCGTGGCCGGATAAAGGCGCGTACCGCTGCCACCGGCCAGAATAATGCCTTTGCGATGTGGAACTACAGAGCTTTGGGTCATTTTTTTTCCGGCATATAAGTTTTTAAAAGTCATACACAACGGGTGCATGGCCAATGAATTCGGTGAGCCGCGTAATGGCAGCAGCGTTTATATTATACGAGACGCCGCCTCTTGAGCCGTTGGGGTCAACCGGTGCGCAATAGCGCACCCTACAAATACGAGCCTATCGGCCGAGTATAGTCATTACCTGCTGTACACCCTCTTGCCACTCCGGCAAGCGCAGCCCAAAAGCGGTTTGTAGTTTCTGGGTATTGAGCCTGGAATTCGCCGGCCGGGCAGCGGGTAAAGGGTAGGCCGAAGTGGGGATGGCCAAAATTTGCTTCGCAAAAACCAGCATTCCGGCGTCTTTGGCCCGCTGCACTACCTTTTCTGCATAGCCATGCCAGCTGGTCTCTCCCCCCGCCACTAAATGGTAAGTGCCATACAGGCCGGCAGCCTTGCTCTCATCCGCCAGCACCTGCCGCACAGCATGGGCGGTGACATCGGCCAGCAAGCTGGCCGCCGTCGGGGCTCCATACTGATCGGCAATAATTTTTAATTCTTCACGCTCTGCCGCCAGCCG
>JBOFGM010000305.1:0-2972 GCA_051649105.1 Iodobacter sp.
CAGGATTTTTTTAGCCATATTGCCTCCAGCCTTAATTAAGTAATCATTTATTAATTTTAAATTTCTGATTTTTTAATCAGAAATACAAAATGAATATAGATTTTTATAAAACTAAAACAATTCAATATCACCACTTTCCATACTGCCCTGAGCAACCGGATTATTGCTCATCGTGCCGGCATGGGATTCGGCCCGGGCTCGCAAAACCTGAAATTCAGCGGTTTTTTCTTTCCATGCCTGCAAAGGATGAGTCTGCCGGGCAATATGTGTATATAAGTGCGATAAGGCCATCTGGGTTTCAGACTGCTCATCCACCCGTTGCTTAGCATGCAACAACAGCTGATTGACAATATCCTGAAACTGAAGCCCTCTTACCGCATCAGAAACCCCTCGCTCAACTTGCACTGCTATCTTGGCTACTTGACTCACAACTGACTCAATATTTTTATTTGTCTCACCAATCTTAGACATGGTTTGCTCAACCTGCTGCTTTGATTGCATGGATTTGCTCATATCCTGCGAGGCCAGTTTCATGATCGCCGCCTCTGCCGTGGTCACCGACTCATGAATCTGGCTTACATTACCGCGGATTTGCCGGCTAAAATGATCGGTGCGCATCGACAGAGCCCGGACCTCATCGGCGACCACTGCAAACCCCCTGCCGGCCTCGCCGGCCCTTGCGGCCTCAATCGCCGCATTAAGTGCCAATAAATTGGTTTGCCGGGCAATAGATTCAATTTCACTAAGTACCCCTAATACTTCTTCCACCACCGTACCCACCTTTTCCATCTGGTCCACCAGCCCCATGGCGGTATAAGAATTGGCGATAATACTTTCCACAAATACATTTAAAATATCTGAGGTTTCGGCCACAAACTGCTCAAACCCGGAGCCCTGTTTATCCACGGCATGAGAAAACAAAGATTCAGCCATCTCTTTTTGAGCCCGGCTTTGTTCTGCAATTTCCACAAAGCCACTCAACAGGGCAGGAATGGCATCGGCAAAAATTTCAATGGCGCGGTTAACTTCGCCATCAGCCAGTTGTAATTGGGATGAGGAAAACAGGGATAAATCAGATTGAGACTGCAGGCTGGCGGCAATATGCTGTTGTTCAGCGGCCTGAGAGGTGGCTATGGATTCCGCCGCTTTCTGACTGGCAAAGAAGATCATCAAAACAGGGCACCAGGCGGCAATTAAACCGCCGGCGAGCAAAAACAAAACAGGCAGCTTCAGCCAGAAAATAAGCAGCACCAATAAACTACTGAGTGCCGCAACATACAGGGCGTTTTTGCGCATAAGCGAGTCTTCCTGATCCGTAAAGTAAACAAATTGTCACTCTGCGGTATACAGATAAAGATAGCTTATTTAGCCAGAATAGAAACTAATAAATACCAGGAGGGGAATAAAATATTATTTTTTATATTTTAAAAACAGAAAGATAATTGTAAATAAATAAAAAGAAATACAGACCCGGTCTGTTTAATATAATCAGGCACCGTAATAACTAAATAATTAAGCGGCTTCGGTACGGGGAATATAATAGGCCACCACTTCATTTCCCGTGCCATGATATTGTGCCGAAGCGCAAAGCGAGCGCACTAATGCAATACCGCGGCCAAAAGCAAACTGATGGGTTAATACCGGATTAACACCATGCAAAGAACCCCAGTCAAAGCCCGGCCCGCTGTCTTTAACCCTGATTCTTAAAACATCTTTACCTTCATAATGCAAACCGGTTAAATCAATTTCAATCCGCCCTTCTGCCAGTCTTTCCAGGCGATTGGCCCGCTCGCAAAGATATTGCTCCATTCCGTCCACACCGCGTTTCATTGACGAATCCAGACCTAAAACGCCATGATCCAGTGCATTAACAAATAATTCAGTCAGAATTAAAAATACATCGGACTGACTAAAGGCCAGAGAGCGGACTCCGCCAATAAAATTCATCATAAAAGGCACGGTATTAATATGCCGGATTTCATCCACACCCAAGGCCACGCTATAGCGCCAGGCGCTCTCACCTAATGCCGCCAGTGTGGCAATTTTAGCCTCATCGGCATGCTGATTAATCCGCTCAGACGAAGCGGAGATGGTTTTATCACCAAAGGAGGCCAGCACCAGCGAAATATCATCGTGATGCGCTTCACCGTCCAGAAACCCGGCCAGATCGGTCTGTACATGGGCCAGCCGCTGCTCTGCCGGCACTTCTGCCAGCACCCTAAGCAAACGATCCTGGCCATAATCGCCCTTGGCAGAATGGCGGGCTTCAATTAATCCGTCTGAATAAGCGGCAAGACAAGCCGGCTCATTAAAATAATACCGGTCCGTAATCACATCCATGGCATGGGTCGGCACAATACCCAGGGGTAAATGCGATGATTTCCATGTGTGATTAACCACGCCTTCCGGAGATAAAACCTGCACCGATGGCATACCGCCATTCCAGACTTCAATACAGCCGGCAGATTCATCAATTGAAATTAAAACCAAAGCCACAAACCGGCCAACCGGCAATACCTGGCGCACCTTATTATTCATCTCAATTAAAATATCAGAGATGGCATAACCTTTTTCGGTCATGGTATAAAAAGGCTGGGTCAGGGGTAATACATTCAGCGCGGCCGTTAATCCATGACCAATGCCATCGGCCAGCATTAAATGCAAGGCCTGGCCCGGAGTGCGGGCGGCAGCAATTAAATCGCCAGAAAGACTTTCTGCGGGGGAAAGATAATATTCAAACTGCGGATCATAGAGTAATTCAGCATTCACCATTTGTTCCATCAAATGGCTGACGACTCTTTTTTCTTCTTCTGCACGGTCATAGTAATCAGCCAGCTTTACTGATTGCTCCCTGACTTTGCGGTTTAATTCTAAAGTACGGCTGAATGCCTTTAATTTGGCTTCCAACACCCGGAAATTAACCGGTTTATTAATATAATCGTCGGCCCCTTGCTCAATGGCCTCAGCCAGCT
>JBOFGM010000306.1:0-2114 GCA_051649105.1 Iodobacter sp.
CCAGATGCGCACCGATCATCTGGCCAGATTTGGTGCGCGTGAGATTGGGCGTGATGAGTTTATAACCCGCTTAAAAGGGCTGACCGCTCAAGATCATCTGGCAGGCCCTTGGTCTTATCAACACAGGTCAGAGGCATGAATGATTCTCTACGCACCACCACATTGCAGTTTTATACCACCGCGTCTTATGAGTGCAGCTATCTGGATAAGCAGATAGCCCGCTCCCAGGTGGCTGTTCCTGCTGAGCTGATTGAAAGCCATGTTTACAGCCATTTAGTACAGCTTGGCTTTCGCCGCAGTGGCCTGTTTGTTTACCGGCCCTGGTGCGATCACTGCCAGGCCTGTGTGCCGGTGCGTCTGCCGGTGGCCGAGTTTAAGCCGGACCGGGCCCAGCGCCGGGCACAAAAGCTGCATGCCGGATTAGAGATCCGGGTATTGGGGCTGGAATATCATGAAGCGCATTATTTGCTGTATCAGCGTTATCAGATAGCCCGTCATGCCGGAGGTGGCATGGATCAGGATAATCGTGAGCAATATCAGAATTTTATTCTAAAAAGTAATGTCACCAGTTTCCTGGCTGAATTCAGCCTGAATAATGAAGTCCAAATGGTCAGCCTGATTGATCAGCTGGATGATGGTATTTCATCGGTCTATACCTTTTACAATCCTGATTTAGCGGGTGCCAGTCTGGGCGTATTTAATATTCTCTGGCAGGTGGCACTGGCCAAAGAAATGCAACTGCCCTTTGTTTATCTGGGTTATTGGATCGATCATTGCCGGAAAATGGCTTATAAAGTCCGCTACCGGCCGATTGAAGGTTTATTAGCCGGAAAGTGGGTACGGTTGCCGGTTTAATCTTTTTTAATAAAACCAGACACTCTTAAATACTGTTTTTAATCATTGATGTTGCAATTGCCGGCTGATAAATAAGACAGCTATTGTGCATTGCAATACAAGCCGCAGTATTGCTGCTAATATTCTTTTAACGATATGCCGATAAGAGACAGCTCAGATGAAGACCCGGGTGGTGTTTAATCAAAAAGGCGGTGTGGGTAAATCAACTATTACAGTTAATTTAGCCGCAGCTGCAGCAAGAGAAGGCAAGCGTGTACTGGTGGTCGATCTGGACCCTCAGGCTAATTCCAGTCATTATTTGTTGGGCGGTGGGTTTGATATTACCAAGCCGGGCCTGTTTGATTTTTTTGATCAGGTGCTTAATTTCAGTATGTATGCCAAATCCAACCAGGAATTTGTGCACCGTACTCCGTTTGAGAGGCTGTCGGTTTTACCCTCTCATCCCGGCATTGCAGAGCAAGAATCAAAATTAGAATCCCGGCATAAAATATATAAATTGCGTGAAGCATTACAGGAATTGGCCGGTGATTTTGATGAGGTATGGCTGGATACGCCTCCGGCATTAAATTTCTTTACCCTGTCGGCGCTGATTGCGGCAGAAGGGTGTTTAATTCCATTTGATTGTGATGAATTTTCCCGCCAGGCTTTATTGGGTTTAATTGCCCGGGTGGCGGAAATTCGCACTGACCATAATCCACGGCTTTTTGTGGAAGGCATTATTGTTAATCAGTATCAGGCCCGCGCCAGTTTGCCGGCACGCATGGTGGCAGAATTAAAAGAGCAGGGCCTGCCGGTATTGGATGTATTTTTAGGGGCGTCGGTGAAGGTAAGGGAATCGCATGAACGGGCGATTCCTTTAATCATTCTGGATCCTAATCATAAATTGTCACAGCAGTTTGGTGCCCTCTATAACTTATTAAGCAGGGAAGACCAGACTGCCAGTGTCTGAATGTGCTGGAAAGTTCAAATAAGCGCGATATGCTGCGTGCGGAAGGAGACGCAATGGAAGAGCGGGCCAGGGTACTGATCGTTGATGATGAGCCCTTTAATCTGGAAATCTTGTCTGAGCATCTGACCGATGCCGGTTATGAGGTGGTGGTGGCCGAGGACGGCGAAATCGCCTGGGGTATCTTATCCAAAGACCGTGACTTTGATACGGTGCTGCTCGACCGCATGATGCCGCGGATGGATGGCATGGCACTATTGGCTCGTTTGCGTCAGCAGCCAGAATTTGAACACTTGCCGGTGATTATGCAAAC
>JBOFGM010000307.1:0-4625 GCA_051649105.1 Iodobacter sp.
ATAAAGGCAACTTTTAATACCCACCATAATACCGATGGCGCACCCAGAATTCCCCAGCTGGCAGGGAACGGGCTTAACCAGCCGCCAAGGAACATGATCGATGTCATTGCTGAGATCAGAATCATATTGGCGTATTCGGCCAGGAAGAACAGGGCAAAGCTCATACCCGAATATTCAACCATATGGCCGGCGACGATTTCTGACTCGCCTTCGGTTACGTCAAATGGCGCGCGGTTGGTTTCAGCCACACCAGAAATAAAGTACACAACAAACAGCGGCAGCAGCGGAATCAGATTCCATGAAAAGATGGACCCGCCGGCAATGCCCTGCCCTTGCTGATTCACAATTTCGGTCATATTCAAACTGCCCGAAACCATCATCACACCCACCAGAGCAAAGCCCATGGCTAACTCATAAGAGATCACCTGAGCCGCAGCGCGCATGGCACCCAGAAAGGCGTACTTAGAGTTGGATGCCCAGCCGGCCAGAATCACGCCATAAACCCCCATGGAGGTAATGGCCATGACATACAGCAAACCAACATTCACATCCGACAATACATAGCCGGGGTAAAACGGCACCACCGCCCATGCGGCCAGAGCCGGCACCAGCACCATAATCGGTGCCAGGAAGAACAGACCGGTACTGGCGGCTGACGGGGAAATAATTTCCTTCAGCAGCAGCTTTACACCGTCGGCAATCGGTTGCAGCAAACCAAACGGACCAACCCGGTTAGGGCCGATACGAATCTGCATATAACCGATCACTTTACGTTCGGCCAATGTCAGGTAAGCCACTGCGCCCATTAACGGCGCAACGATGCAAACAATCTTGAGTAAGGTCCAGATGACAAATGCGATCTCTGTGCCAAACCACCCTTGTAACATTTCCATATTGGGCGCCCTTTAAGCTTTAGAAACCGACAAGCTGTCGAACATACCAGCCAGTCCGCGCGTTGCCGCATGACTTGCCACCACACGAACCACATTGTCTGCAAGGCCGTTATCCAGCTCAACAAAGAGGGATACTGCACCGCCCTGCTCAACCCGGGCCAGATCATTCACGGCCAGACCCAGCTGAGTTAAGGTGGCTGCATTGGCTTTCAGAGCCGGCACCGCGGTTGTGGCCTGCAAGCTTTCTGCACGGCGAACCAGAGCATCAGCCTGATACATGGCCACTTCACCCAGACGAACCAGACCAGAGGCCGGTTGTGCTTTAACAGCAACCACAGCGGCCAGCGCATTACCCAGACGAACCGAGGTGTCTCCTGGCAGCGCTTCATCACGGATTTGCTCGGATGACTCGTAATCAAAGCCAGACAGGCCCAGCAAATTACCCAGCACACGGAATACTTTCCATGCCGGACGTGTTTCACCCAGAGGACGCACCACACCGTTAAAGCTTTGTGGCTTGCCTTCCATATTGACAAAGGTACCGGAGGTTTCGGAGAACGGAGAAACCGGCAGAATCACATCGGCAAAGTCCAGCGCGCAGCTGGAGAATGCAGACAAGACCACCACCATTTCTGCCGCCTGTACCGCTGCCAGCGCTTGTGCACCGTTATGGGTATCCAGCTCGGTTTCAGCATTGAGCAGCACATAAGCTTTTTTAGGCTCTGCAAACACATTGCCGCCCACTTCCGCACCAATTAACTGAGCACCCACGGTGTTAGCCGCTTCACTCATTACGCCTAATGTGGCGCCGGTTAGTTCAGCCAGGGCTGCCGCTGCCGCATAGAGCTCAGCAGCGCGCGGGTTATGCACGGCCAGATTACCCAGCAATACCGCTGTTTTACCGGTCAGCGTTGCAGCAATGGCGCGGGCCGCTTCGGTAATTTCAACACCCGACAAATCAATATGCGCCGGAGCAGTCAGAGCCTGAGCTTCAACCACGGCCTTGATCACCGCCAGTACGCCTTCAACCAGCTGATCAGGACGAACCAGCGACTGAGCCGCAACTTTGGTCAGTAAATCATCGCTGTGTACATTCACCAGAGATAACTTCAGGCCTTTTTTAACCGACTGACGCAAGCGTTGTGCCAGCAAAGGCTGCTCTTGGCGTAATGATGAACCAATCACCAGTACGGCTTCAGACTGTGCCAGCTCTTGAATGGACTGACCTAACCAGGTCGCGCCGCTGGTTTTCAGGCTGAAATCTGCATTGCGCAGGCGGGTTTCGACGCTTTCAACGCCAAGACCTGCCATTAATTTGCGCAGCATAAACAGCTCTTCAACCGTGCTGTTTGGCGTGGCCACAGCCGCAACACTGGCTGCACCATGATCGCTGACCACTTGTTTGAGGCCATTGGCCACATATTCAAGCGCAGTTTGCCAGTCAGTTACCTGCCAGACGCCACCTTGCTTAATCATTGGTTTTTGCAGGCGATCGGCACCGTTTAACGCTTCATAAGAGAAACGGTCGCGATCTGCCAGCCAGCATTCATTGATGGCTTCGTTTTCCAGCGGTAAAACACGCATCACCTTGTTGTTTTTAACTTGCACAACCAGGTTGGAACCTAAACCATCATGCGGGCTGACCGACTTACGACGGGACAGCTCCCAGGTACGGGCGGAATAACGGAATGGTTTACTGGTCAGTGCGCCAACCGGGCACAGATCAATCACATTACCGGAGATTTCGGATTTAACCGTTTTGCCAATAAAGGACATGACTTCGGTGAATTCACCGCGGCCCACCATCCCCAGCTCCTGGAAGCCGGCAATTTCTTCAGTAAAGCGAACGCAGCGGCTGCAATGAATGCAACGGGTCATATCTGTTGAAATCAGCGGGCCGAGGTCTTTATTAACCACCACGCGTTTTTCTTCAGCATAACGGGAGCCGGACTGGCCGTACCCCACCGCCAGATCCTGCAGCTGACATTCACCACCCTGATCGCAAATCGGGCAATCCAGCGGGTGATTAATCAGCAGAAACTCCATCACCCCCTGCTGCGCCTTCACGGCCTGATCAGAGTGGGTCCATACTTTCATCCCGTCAGTAACGGGGGTTGCACAGGCAGGCAAAGGCTTAGGCGCTTTCTCAACCTGAACAAGACACATACGGCAGTTTGCGGCAATAGACAGCTTTTTGTGATAGCAGAAATGCGGGATGTGCACACCAACCGAATTGGCTGCGTCCATCACGGTGCTACCACCTGGCACTGTCAGTTTTTTACCGTCGATTTCAATTTCCAGCATGATCGACTCGACTCAATGGCTAATCATAATCAAACCCAGGCCTGCGCAGCAGACTTGTGTTCGATAAGGTATTCGAATTCGCTACGGAAGTGTTTTAGCATTCCGCGCACCGGGAAAACAGCTGCGTCGCCGAGGGCACAAATGGTTCGCCCTGCGATGTTATTACCGACACTGTCGAGTAGCTCCAAGTCTTCCGGACGCCCCTGACCCTGTGCGATACGATGAACAATACGATACAGCCAGCCGGTGCCTTCACGACACGGCGTACATTGGCCACACGATTCTTCGTGATAGAAATAAGACAAACGCTCAAGCGCCTTCACCATGCAAACCGATTCATCCATCACAATCACAGCACCAGAACCAAGCATTGAGCCGGCTTTAGCGATCGAATCGTAATCCATCGTGCATTGCATCATGATCTCTGCAGGTAAGACCGGCGAAGAAGAGCCGCCAGGAATCACTGCTTTTAATTTCTTACCATCACGCATCCCGCCACAAAGCTCAAGCAGCTCGGAAAATGGCATTCCCAGCGGCACTTCGTAGTTTCCAGGGCGATTTACATGGCCAGATACCGAAAATAACTTGGTTCCCCCGTTATTAGGTTTACCTAGCTCAAGGAATTTCTGGCCCCCTTCGCGGATAATGTATGGTACGGAGGCAAAAGTCTCTGTGTTATTGATGGTCGTCGGCTTGCCGTACAGGCCATAACTGGCAGGAAACGGAGGTTTAAAGCGTGGCTGACCTTTTTTGCCTTCCAGAGATTCCAGCAAAGCCGTTTCTTCACCACAAATATAAGCGCCATAACCATGATGGGCATGCAGTTGAAAGCAAAATTCAGAACCCAGAATCTGCTCGCCCAGAAAACCAGCACGACGGGCTTCTTCCAGCGCTTCTTCAAAACGCTCAAAAGCCTCAAAGACTTCACCATGGATATAGTTATATCCAACGGTAATGCCCATGGCGTAAGCACCAATAATCATGCCTTCAATCAGCGCATGGGGATTGGACACAATAATGTCCAGATCCTTAAAGGTGCCCGGCTCGCCCTCATCGGTATTACAAACCAGATATTTTTGCCCCGGAAAGCTGCGTGGCATAAAGGACCACTTCAGGCCCGTCGGAAACCCTGCACCACCACGGCCACGCAGGCCGGATGTTTTCATTTGCGCAATGATTTCGTCTTGCGGGATTTTTTCGCCAAGAATCTTTTTCAGCGCAGCATAACCGCCGCGTTTCACATATTCATCAAGGCGCCAGCAGTTCGGATCTTCAAAATTGACGTTATCAAATACAACGCCTGTCGCGTAGACGGTCATTATTCGAGCTCCGCCAGTTTTTTATCGATCGCCTCAGGCGTCATATGACTGCACATGGCGTGGTTATTCACCAGCATCACCGGCGCGTAACCACAGGCTCCCATGCACT
>JBOFGM010000308.1:0-3234 GCA_051649105.1 Iodobacter sp.
CCATGCTGTGGATTAAAGGCGTGCCGGTGGGCTTTGTCATTTGCGAAGACGCCTGGAATCATCTGGGCACCGACTATGCCATTGATCCGGTAGAGCGGGTGGTTGCGGCCGGGGCCCGGTTGCTGGTCAGTATCAATGCCAGCCCGTCCAATGTGGGTAAACCGGCGCAGCGGCATGTTTTATTTGCCGGGATCGCCGCCCGCTGGCAGGTGCCGCTGGTCTATGTGAATCAGGTGGGCGGTAATGATCAGATTGTCTTTGATGGCGGCTCTTTTGTGGCCGACCCGCAGCATGGCGTGGTGAAAGCCTTGCCGATGTTTCTTGAGGCCTCTGAGCAGATTGATTTTGAACCGGACAGTGGTTTTAGCCAGCAGCAGCGCCTGACGACGGCCGTATCTGACTTACTTTCTGACAGTGCCTTTTATTATCAGCAGATTATTTTGGGGCTGCGGGATTATGCCGCCAAAATTGGTTTTAGCAAGGTGGTGATTGGCTGCTCTGGCGGCATCGACAGCGCCTTAACCCTGGCGCTGGCCGTGGATGCGCTGGGCGCGCCCAATGTCACCGCCATTACCATGCCGTCGCAGTTCTCCAGCACAGGCAGCGTCAGCGATTCGGCCGATTTATGCCGCAATCTGGGGGTAGAGCTGCTGGAACATCCGATTGCCAGCTTGGTGGCGGCCTATAGCGAAGGGTTTAATACCTGTTTTGGCCAGCCGCAATCCCGTTTAACGCTGGAAAACCTGCAGGCCAGAATTCGCGGCACCATTTTGATGGAGTATTCCAACCACTTTGGCCATTTGCTGCTGACAACCGGCAATAAATCAGAGATTTCCGTGGGCTATTGCACCCTGTATGGCGATACCAATGGCGGGCTGAATATTATCGGGGATTTATATAAAACCGAGGTCTTTGCCCTGTCGCGTTATTTTAATCAGCTGCATGGCCGGGAATTGATTCCACTGGCGATTATTCATAAAGAACCTTCGGCTGAATTATCTGCAGATCAGCGGGATACGGATTCATTACCGCCTTATCCGGTATTGGATGAAATATTAAAGCTGCATATTGAAGGCTCTTTGCTGAGGCCGCAGGAATACCGGCTGGCAAAGCAATTTGTGGAACAATTGCAAGCCAGTGGCCAGCAGGCATTAATCGACCGGATGACGTCTCTGGTGGCTAAATCCGAATTTAAACGCCGGCAGGCTCCGCCAATTATCCGCCTGCGTAACCGCGCTTTTGGCAATGGCCGGCAAATGCCGATTGCCGCTGAATATGGAACCTTATTATGAGCCAGTCATTTGATGTCCTGATTTATATCGGGCGCTTTCAGCCTTTTCACCAGGGGCATTCAGCCATGCTGCAAGTGGCTTTATCCAGGGCGGCCCGGGTCATTGTGGTGCTGGGCTCTGCAGGCGGCCCGCGCACCACCAAAAATCCGTTTACCGCTGAAGAGCGGCAACAAATGATTTGTGAATCGGTGCTGGCACTGGATGTCAGCCGGGTGAAAGATCTGCAGTTTATTGCCATCAGAGATTATAACGACGGCCAGCGCTGGGTGCAGGCGGTGCAGGCTGCCGTTAGTAAAGTGGTCTTGCCGGGGGCCAGTATTGGCTTATTTGGCCATTTTAAAGACAGCTCCTCGCTGTATTTAAAAGATTTCCCGGCCTGGCCATTGGTGCATCAGAGTAATTTCGGGGCGCTGAATGCGTCCGATATCCGCCGGCACTGGTGGCAGGATCAGGGATCCACCGAAGCCTTCAATGCGCTGATTCCCGCCGCGGTAAAAAAATGGATGCGCAGCTTTAAAGCCACGCCCGATTTTAAAGTGCTAATGGATGAATTTACCTTTTTAGAGCATTACCGCCAGGTCTGGGCCGCTGCACCCTATCCGCCGGTGTTTGTTACCGTGGATGCCGTGGTGCAATGTGGCGATTATGTGCTGATGATTCAGCGGGGCGGGCAGCCAGGGCGTGGCTGCTGGGCTTTGCCGGGGGGATTTCTGGATCAGAATGAGCGGGTGGCCGATGCCGCTATCCGCGAGCTGGCCGAAGAAACTTGCGTCGATCTACCCTGGCAGGCGCTGGTGGATGCCCGCCAGGACTCAGCCTTATTTGATCATCCGGATCGCAGCCTGCGCAGGCGTACGCTGACCCATGCCTTTTATTTTAAACTGGCCTTGCCGCTGCCCAAAATCACCGCCGCCGATGATGCTGCCGCCGCACGCTGGGTGCCTGTCCGCCAGTTATTGGGGATGGAAAGTCAGATCTTTGAAGATCATTTATTGATTCTGGATCATTTTTTACATCTGTTTAAGGATTAGCCGGCGGTATTGGATGGGTATTTAAGTTAACGGATAAAATGGGTGAGAAGTAACATCCATTTTATTTATTAAAAAGATTAATTTTCTGTTTCTTCTGCATGCACAATTTTCAGTTTAAAAATAGTATGCGCCTGTTTGGCAATTTGCTCGGTAGAATATTTAGACCAATAAGCCATACCGGCCGCACCCACCAGTGGAATCCATTTGGCTAATGCCGCTTTAAGGGCTTGCTGGCTGATTTTTCCGCCTAAAGCACCGATTAGTTTTTGCATCACTTGCAATGACGCCCGCCGGATTAATACCTGGCTGCCACGGATGGTTAAAACGCCAATGGTTCCACTGCCTGCCGCCGCTGCAAAAATGGCCATCAGCAATTCTTTATTAATACTTTTTTCCTGGCCATATGCGGCACCCATATCGTAAATCATCGCAATTTGATTGCGGGTGACTGCAATAATTTCCGGTACAACAGAAAGCATTCCAAGCGGTCCGGGAATGATAGCGGCAGTGCCTGAAATACCGGCATTCATCATGGCATAATTAGAAATTAATTGATCAATACTGCTTAAACCCGGGCTGCTTATTTCTGGTTTTTTATAATAAGCCTGACGTTCCACAAAGACCGTTTCAAAAACACCTTCCAGTGCATCGGTTACTTTTTGAGTCATTTTTTCTTTTAAATTATCCGGCATAGTCCTGATCCTGAAAGTAAATAAGCGGGTCAATAAAGTTCTGGCACATAACAGGATGATTGACTCTGTTAATATACCGGCGAAGATTAATGATTGAAAGCGATACTTGGAATCCTGTTATTTATTGCTGCCGGTATTATTGCGGGTCACCGTGGGTGCCTCAGAAGCCACTTACTTTTGCAATCGCCTGTAACGTTTCCAGAGCCCCGCCTGCCAGAT
>JBOFGM010000309.1:0-2285 GCA_051649105.1 Iodobacter sp.
GAAGTATTGGCCTCAAATATCGCTAATGCAGATACCCCTGGCTACAAGGCACGGGATTTTGATTTTCAGAAATCGTTTGAAGCAGCGCTGCAAAAAAAACCGGTCAAACCATTACAAGTAACCGATTCACGGCATTTGCAGCCCAAAGAGAGTGTGGATCCTTTTGCACCTGCTCTCTTGTACCGTAATCCAAGGCAGTCTGGTATTGATGGCAATACGGTGGATATGAATGCCGAAATGGCCGCGATGACCGATAACGGCATTCGCTACCAGGCCGGGATTACTTTTATGCAAAAAAGAATTGAAGGTTTGCGCTCTGCACTGACGGGCCAATAAAGGATTAAATCATGTCGATGTTCCGGGTTTTTGATATTGCTTCCAGCGCTATGCATGCGCAGACCACCCGTTTGAATGCGGTGGCATCCAATCTGGCCAATGCCGAGTCGATTACCAGCTCCAATGGCCAGCCTTACCGTGCCAAGCAAGTTGTTTTTCAGGCGACGCCGATGACCGGCGGCAGCAAGGCCTCGGTGGGCGTGCAAGTGGCCGGTGTGATTGAAGATCAGGCCCCGCCTAAGCTGGTTTACAATCCCAAAAACAGTCTGGCCGATGCCAATGGCTATGTGGCCATGCCGAACGTCAATGTGGTGGAAGAACTGGCCAATATGATCTCTGCCTCCCGCTCGTATCAGACCAATGCTGATGTGATGAATACGGCTAAAACGCTGCTGCTGCGCACGCTTGCTCTTGGTCAGTCTTAATAAAGTTTTTGGAGAAGCAAAATGGTTAACCGTACAACGATTAATTCAAATACTGATTACACGGCGCTGAATCAAAAAGCAACCAAGAACACATCGGCGGCAGATCAGCAGCAGGATCGTTTCCTGAAGTTGTTGGTTAAGCAGTTGCAAAGCCAGGATCCGATGAATCCGATGGATAATGCGGCCACCACCAGCCAGATGGCACAGATCAGCAGCGTAACCGGGATTGAAAAGCTCAATACCACCATGCAAACCATGCTGGCCAGTTTTTCAGCCGCGCAAAGCTTTCAGGCAGCGGCACTGATTGGTAAAGAGGTGCTGACGGTTGGCAGCAATATGAAGTTTGATGGTACCAAGCCGGTGGATACCCGGGTCGATCTGCCGCCCGGGGTCAGTGATATCAAAGTAGCGATTATGGATAAGAACGGAACGGTGGTCGATACCATCACCTTGCCGCAGCAACCGGCAGGCGCTGCCGCCGTGGTCTGGGACGGCAAAATGAATAATGGCGAGAAAGCGCCGGCTGGCGATTATATGATTGCGGCCAGTGGCGTACAAAATGGCAAGGAAATTGCTTTAAACACTTTAACCTGGCAAACCGCGTCCAGCGTTGAGCTGGCGAAGACCGGGGTTAAGGTGATGCTGGCTGATCAGTCATCGGTTGATTTTAGTGCTGTCAGACAAATCCGCTAATCACAGCCGGTTAAATATTTTAAGGATAAGGTTATGGGTTTCCAGCAGGGCTTGAGTGGTTTAAGTGCGTCGTCCAAGAGCCTGGACGCGATTGGTAATAATATTGCCAACTCCAGCACCGTGGGTTTTAAGCAGTCGCGAACAGAATTTGCGGATATGTACGCCAATTCCTTTGCCAGCTCTTCCACCATTACAGGGATGGGCGGACGCACGGTTGCGGTTTCCCAGCAATTTGGTCAGGGTAATATCACGTCGACCAGCAACCCGCTTGATATCGCGATTACCGGGAATGGTTTTTTCCGCATGACCGATGGCGAGTCGGTGAGCTACACCCGAAACGGTCAGTTTCAGGTGAATAAAGATGGTTATATCGTGGGCAATACCGGGCAAAAACTGACCGGCTGGCCTTACGATTCAAATACCAATGCCTTGCAAAAGGGCGGCACGCCGGCTCCGATGCAGTTATCTGTGGGCAATATCGGCGCCAAGCCAACCGGCTGGACGGAGCTGGCCAGTGGCGGCACGGCTGCAGGGTTGACGCTGGGTATGAATATGGATGCCAGCCAGCTGGCTAAAGATCGCACCAACCCGCTGGCGACCAATTATGTGGGGCCGTTGAATCCCGCAGATTCCAAAACCTTTACCAATTCGACCGCGGCCAATGTGTATGACTCGCAGGGTGTGCAGCATACCCTGACCATGTACTTTACCAAAACGGCTCCGAATACCTGGGAAGTCAGAACACGGGTCGATAATGATCCGGTGTCTGCTCCCAATGATCCGGTCACAGGCCTTCCTTACAGCCCGGTGACCTTTGATTCCAATGGTAAG
>JBOFGM010000310.1:0-9505 GCA_051649105.1 Iodobacter sp.
AGCGGGATGTGGCTTGGAAAAAGCCTCATCGGCTGTACGGCTGACCTTAAAGTACTCATCCAGCCCGGTGGAGGCCAGTACCCGGTCCAGACCCACCCGGGACTTACCGGTGGCCACCGCCAGCTGAAAGCCCGCATCAATAAAGAGCGGCAAGGCCTCCATCACGCCGTCATACAGCGCAATATCCTGATCTTCGGCCAGATAAAAACGGCGATAGACATTCACCACTTCAGTAATTTGCTGGCTGCTGGCATCGGGTGCCAGATATTGCATGGCTTCCTGCATGCCATAGCCAATCACATAGCGGGCTTCTTTATCAGAAGGCACCGCCAGCCCCACCTCAGCAAAGGCCGACTGAATCGCCCGGGCAATGGTGCCCGTGGAATCCATTAAAGTGCCGTCCCAGTCAAACACCAGCAAATCAAACTGCTTAGGCATGCGTTTTCTCTAGTTGGTCGATATAGGATTGTAATTCAGGCGGCAGGGGCGCTTCTAACTCCAAAGGTTTGCCCGTAACCGGATGATCCACGATTAAACGCCAGGAATGTAAAAACATCCGGCGCAGCCCCTGCCTTGGCAACATTTTATTTAAGGCAAAGTCACCGTATTTTTCATCACCCAGAATCGGATGGTCACTGGAAGCCAGATGCACCCGGATTTGATGGGTGCGGCCGGTTTTCAGCTCACATTCGAGCAAAGAGCAATCTTTCCAGACCTGGCGGCGATTCACGACCGTATGTGAAATTTTACCTTCCGCAGACACCCGAACCCGGCGCTCGCCTTCGGCAGTGTTGTATTTCAACAAAGAAAATTTCACATGGCTGCGAGGGTTTTCCCACACACCTTTCACCAAAGCTAAATAACGCTTATCAATACGGTGATTATCACGCAAGGCGTCCTGCAAAATGATCAACGCCGAACGTTTTTTAGCCACCATTAAAATACCGGACGTTTCCCGGTCCAGACGGTGTACTAATTCCAAAAATTTAGCTTGCGGTCGCTGCGCCCGGATGAGTTCGATTAAACCGAAGCTCACTCCCGAGCCGCCATGAACCGCCAGACCCGCCGGCTTATTTAAAATTAAGATGGCGTCATCTTCAAAAATAACCGGAACATCGATCCGGTGCGATGCGGCCTGCGCGGGGGCGGCATCGGGCTTATCAGCCACGCGCACCGGCGGCAGGCGAATCATATCGCCCGTCTCAATGCGATAGGTCACATCACAGCGACCTTTATTAACCCGGACTTCACCGCTGCGCACAATGCGGTAAACATGACTTTTTGGTACGCCCTTGAGGTGTTTTAACAAAAAATTATCCAGCCTTTGGCCGGCATCTTCTTCATCCACAGTCAGGAACGTGACGGATGCTTTGCTACTGCCCTTCATCTTGACTTATACTCTCCGCACGCCACAACCCAGAAGGTTGCAGCAGGTTGGCCGATGCGATAAAAACGCAACGGCAACGATCACCGCAAGGGCTTGTTTTGGCAAGAGATACTGCCAGAACAAGCACTGCGCAAGGTGGCCAAGGCCACTTTTAGATCCCGTTCTTAAAGCAATACTGCCCGACGATACAGCCGGCGATTACCTTCCCGCCGTAGAGAAATACTCTCTACCCCTCCCAACTGGCACAAAAAGCCAGTCTTAGCAAAACCGGGAGCGCGAGCGCGGGGCTCGCCTGTCTGCCGTAAGGCTTATGCAACAAGTTCCGGGAAGCGGTTATCTCGCTCACCGCAAAAAGCAGCGATGGTAATTGATTTATATATATAACGCACTCATCGGATTCTTGATTAGCGTACTGGCCTACTTTTACAGAAAGACAGGTAAAAACGCCAGTATGGTACGTTCGGCACTTGGTCACCCTGTAATAGGCTAATAAAAAAAGCGTGAGAAGAACAAAAGCCTGCACGACAAACGACCCGACTCCTGGTGGATCAGATCAACCAGGATTTCAGGCCGGTTTACAATGCGAGGCAGGTGGTTCACCGCTGTTTTAGCAGTCGCTGTAAATAATTGCATGGATAACAGACTCACCCTCGGCGCAACCAACACCTTTTCTGGCCTTCAGACTCAGTCACTACAACCTGAGTCAGGGTCAGCCCCGGAGCGCCGGGCTTGCCAGAACCTAATTCCTGCCGCGTGAGTACGAGCCGGAGTTTTTTTTATGAAACGTATGTTATTCAATGCAACGCAAGCTGAAGAGCTTCGCGTTGCCATTGTTGATGGTCAAAAGCTGGTCGACCTCGACATTGAAACCGTTGGCAAAGAACAGCGGAAATCCAATATCTACAAGGGCGTGATTACCCGCGTAGAGCCCAGCCTTGAAGCTTGCTTCATTGATTATGGCTGCGATCGTCATGGTTTTTTGCCGTTTAAGGAAGTCGCCCGCGCCTACCTGAACGACAGTGGTGACAATGGTCGTCCCCGTATCGGTGATGCACTGAAAGAAGGTCAGGAGCTGATTGTTCAGGTTGAGAAAGACGAGCGCGGCAATAAAGGCGCGGCGCTCACCACCTATATCAGTCTGGCCGGCCGCTATCTGGTGCTGATGCCTAACAACCCGCGCGGTGGTGGTGTTTCCCGCCGTATCGAGGGTGAAGAGCGCAATGAATTACGCGCCGTACTGGATCAGTTAGAAACCCCTAATGGCATGAGCCTGATTGCACGTACTGCTGCAATTGGCCGCAATGCCGAAGAATTACAGTGGGATTTAAACTACCTGCTGCAACTCTGGCGTGCCGTTGAAGGTGCTGCATCCACTCAAACCGGCGCTTTCCTGATTTATCAGGAATCGAGCCTGGTGATCCGTGCGATCCGTGATTACTTCCAGCCTGAAATTGGCGAATTACTGATTGATAAGCTCGATATTTATGAGCAGGCACGTCAGTTTATGAGCCATGTGATGCCGGCTAATGTAAACCGCGTGAAATTCTATCAGGATGATGTACCGCTGTTTTCACGCTTCCAGATTGAACATCAGATTGAAACCGCCTTTGCCCGTGAAGTGAATTTACCTTCCGGCGGCGCGATCGTGATCGACAAGACAGAAGCACTGTATTCCATCGACGTGAACTCGGCCCGCTCCACCAAGGGTGCTGACATCGAAGAAACCGCGCTGCGCACCAATCTGGAAGCGGCCGATGAAATCGCTCGTCAGATGCGTTTACGCGACGTGGGCGGCTTGATCGTGATCGATTTTATCGACATGGAAAACCCAAAGAATCAGCGCGAAGTGGAAAATCGTCTGCGCGACGCGCTGCACCATGACCGTGCACGGGTTCAGACTGGCAAAATCAGCCGTTTTGGCCTGATGGAGCTGTCCCGTCAGCGTCTGCAGCCGTCCTTAGAAGAAACCAGCCATATTGCCTGCCCGCGCTGCCATGGCACCGGCTTTACCCGTGGTATCGAATCTTCTGCTCTGAATATTCTGCGGATTATTCAAGAAGAATCCATGAAAGAAAACACCGGTGCGATTCATGCACAGGTGCCGGTTGATGTGGCTACTTTCTTGCTTAATGAAAAGCGTGCAGAGATTTTCGCTCTGGAAGCCCGCCTGAAAGTCAGTGTTGTGCTGATTCCAAATACCCATATGGAAACGCCGAACTACACCCTTTCACGCTTGCGCCATGAAGATCTTGGCAATATCGAAGAAGTGCTGCCTTCTTATAAAATGGCTGAACAGCCAAGCGAAACCGGCTACCAGCCTGGTAAAGTAAAAGAAGAGCAAACCAAGCGTCAGGAAGCCATGGTCAAAGGCATTACGCCGGATCAGCCTGCGCCTATTTCTGCCCGTGACCGTATTGCTGCACCTACCGATGCCGTTGCTGCACCATCACTGTGGCAAAAACTGATCAACTGGTTCCAGGGTGAGCCTGCAGCGCCTGCCGAGCCGGTTAAACCTGCTGCCGCAGCCCGTCCGCAAAGCAACTCGCGAAATCGCAATGATCGTGGTCAGCGTCCGCCGCGTGAACCGCGTGAAGGTCAGGCTCCGCGTGCCGAACGTGCGGCCCGCACTGAAGAAGCAGCACCCGCTCAGCAACCGCGCCGTGGCAGTGGTAAGCCACGTATCGAAGAAGATCTGCAAAAGAGCCGCGAAACCCGTGAAGCGCGTGAAAACCGCGAACCGCGTGGCGATCGCAATGAGCGTAATGACCGTACCGAACGCACAGAAAGCACGGCAGAACAGCGTCCGCGCAATGAGCGTCCGCCTCGCGAACGTCAGCCACGCAAAGAAGTTGCAGCCGCAACCACTGAAGCTTTGCTGATTACGCCTGTTGTGCCAGAAAATGGGGCCGAAGAAGCCGGTGAACAACAACGCAGCCGTCGTCGTCGCAGCCGTCGTGGCGAGCGTCGTGGTGACCGTGTTGAATCCGCACCAGCACAAGAAGCCGCATTTACTGAAATCACCCCTGCAATTGACACCAAACCTGCTCCGGTTCTGGCTGAAACAGCGGTTCCGGCACCGGTTGCTGCGCCTGTTGTTGCAGCTCCGGCTCCAACTCCGGCTCCTGTTGCAGCACCCGTCATTGCAGCTCCGGTTGTCGCACCTGTTGCGCCTGTGGCTCCGGCACCGGTTGCAGCGCCAGTTGTTGAAGCACCCGCTGTTGCGGCACCCGTGATTGCACCTCCGGTGGCAGCGCCATTCGTTGCTGCTGTGGCACCTGTCGCAGCTCCGGTCGTTGCAGCTCCGGCACCTGTCGTTGCAGCACCTGCCCCGGCACCTGTTGTAGTTGCAGCGCCCGTTGTTGTGGCACCTGCTCCGGCTGCTGCGCCAAAACTTGAGATTGGCACACCAGAAGCCGCCGGCCTCGTGATGGTTGCAACCCGCTCTTTACCGGCAGAAGCAGCACCTGTCGTTGAAGCGCCGGTTCGCCGCCGTCGCCGTGATGTTCAGGCAGCAGCCGCGCAAACCGGTAGCGAAGCATCCCCATTGCAGCAGGTTGAAACACAACCCGCCGTTAATGTGGCTTCCGCCGGCCTTGCCGCTGCCAGCACACCAGCCCGCGCCAGCCGCCGTGATACGGCAGCTGCACCGGCTGAAGCTTCGGCCGAGCCATTAGTACAAGTTCAAACCAAGCAGTTTTAAGCCTGGTTTACTTTTAAGAAAAGCCACCGGCATGCCGGTGGCTTTTTTTGTCCGTCGTTTACTGACATACGCACTGACTTAATCACCCCAGGCGGTCACCGGGCGTATTCCAATTATTTTAAATTCCGCTGCCGGATAATCTTCATATTTTATTTATCTGCAAAATATTCTGATAACCAGATAAAAAGAGATCTGTGGCCAGCTTATATAGCAATACCTGATAACCCATTAAAAATGACATAAATTGATTTTACCTTCCTGGCATATCTTCACTTTATAAGCACAAACCTCAATACCTGAATCAACCACAGGAAGGCCTGTTTAAAACGAGCCCGATTCATATGGCCAGTTGGGGAAATTCACAAGTATCCGCAGGAATTATTCAAGGTTAATTTTAAACAACGACCTAAACTGTAATGGTCTTATTTGTTTGCATCTGCACCCCTTACCAGGATCAAAATAACGTGGATATTTTCCTCCAGCAAATCTTTAATGGCCTGGTTGTCGGCAGCATTTATGCGCTGATCGCACTGGGCTACACCATGGTGTATGGGATCATGCAACTGATCAATTTTGCCCACGGCGAAATTGTCATGATTGGTGCAATGGTGACCATTACCTGTATCAACATTCTGCTTGGGCATAATGTCTCCCTGCCCGGCCCCATGTTGTTATTAATCGGTTTTATGATGGCCGTGCCCGTTTCTATTCTTTTGGGCTATGCCATTGAAAAAATTGCCTATCGCCCGCTGCGTAAAGCACCGCGGCTTGCACCACTGATTACCGCCATTGGTGTATCCATTGTGTTGCAACAAGCCGCCATGCTGATCTGGGGCCGCAACTACCGCCCCTTCCCTGCTATTTTGCCATCCACCGTGCATGAAATTGGCGGCGCATCCATTACCAACCTGCAAATTGCCATTATTGGTCTGGCGCTGGCCCTGATGGCCGGGCGGTTTTATTTAATTGAGCGCACCAAAATGGGCCGCGCTATGCGGGCCACGGCGCAAAACCCGGAAGTAGCCGGGCTGATGGGGGTCAATATCAACTCCATCATGTCCATGGTCTGTATGATTGGTTCGGCCCTGGGGGCCGTTGCTGGTGTGATGGTTGCCGCCAATTATGATCAGGCCCATGCCTATATGGGCTTTTTAATTGGCCTGAAAGCCTTTACTGCTGCGGTGCTGGGCGGGATTGGTAATTTAGGCGGCGCGGTGCTCGGCGGTCTGGTTCTTGGGCTGATCGAAAGTCTGGGCTCTGGCTATCTGGGTGATTTAACCGGCGGTGCCTTTGGCAGTAACTACAAAGACATCTTTGCCTTTATCGTGCTGATTATCGTGCTGGTGTTCCGTCCGTCCGGCCTGCTTGGCGAACGCGTTGCTGAACGCGCCTGATCCAACAAGGGAACAATCATGATAAAACTCGTCAATCCCCGTACCCGCATGATCGCCATGCTGGTGTTAACGGTTGTGGTTCTGATCCTGCCCTTTGCATTAACCGGCAGTTTTGAAAGCGGTAAATCATGGATTCGTACCATCGATTTTGCCCTGCTTTATATTATGCTGGCTCTGGGGCTGAATATTGTAGTGGGCTATGCCGGGCTGCTGGATCTGGGCTATATCGCCTTTTATGCCGTCGGCGCTTATCTTTATGCCATTTTAAATTCACCCCATCTGGCGGCCGTATTGCCGGCCTGGCTGATTTACCCTTCTTTTCCGGTGATGATTATGCTGGCCGGGCTGGTTGCAGGATTATTTGGCGTTTTACTGGGTTCGCCCACCTTAAAACTGCGTGGCGACTATCTGGCCATTGTCACGCTGGGGTTTGGTGAGATTATTCGTATTTTTATGAATAACCTGGATCGCCCGATCAATATCACCAATGGCCCGCAAGGCATTAACAATATTAAAAGCATTCATGTGGCTGGCTATGATTTTGGCCGTCCGATTGAATTCTTTGGCCTGAACTTTGAGAAAGTTCATCTCTACTACTATCTGATTCTGGCCTTTTGTCTGCTGATTATTTTTGTTTCTGTCCGCCTGCAACGCTCCCGCATCGGACGCGCCTGGGTTGCAATTCGTGAAGATGAAATTGCCGCCAATGCCATGGGAATTAACACCCGCAATATTAAATTGCTGGCCTTTGCCATGGGCGCAAGCTTTGGCGGGGTATCCGGGGCCTTGTTTGCCAGCTTCCAGGGCTTTGTATCACCGGAATCCTTTGTTCTGATGGAATCCATTATGGTGCTCTGTATGGTGGTGCTCGGCGGGATGGGGCATATTCCGGGCGTTATTTTAGGGGCCATTATTGTTTCTATTACGCCGGAAATTTTACGTGATGTGATTAACCCCTTGCAGCAGGCCATTGTGGGTCGCCGCGTGGTTGATCCGGAAAACTTACGCATGCTGATTTTTGGCCTTGCCATGATCGTGATTATGCTGCTGCGCCCGGAAGGCTTATGGCCCTCCAAACGCCGTAAAGCAGAGTTTCACGAAAAAGATGAGGAAGTCAAAGCATGAGCTTATTACTAAAAATTGAAGGCATCACCAAGCGGTTCGGTGGCCTGCATGCCCTGTCCGGCGTGGCGCTGACCATTAACAAAGGGGAGATCTATGGTCTGATCGGCCCCAATGGCGCAGGTAAAACCACTTTATTTAATGTACTGACCGGCCTGTATCAACCCGACGAAGGCAGCTTTACCTTTAATAATCTGGATTTATTCCGTAAAAAACCGAATGTGGTGGTTGAATCCGGTATTGCCCGTACCTTTCAGAATATCCGCTTGTTTGCCAATATGACGGCACTGGAAAATGTCATGGTGGGCCAGCATGTGCGCACCCATGCCGGTATTTTGGGGGCAGTTTTCCATACGCCCAAGGCAAAAAAGGAAGAAGCCGAGATCCACCAGAAAGCGGCAGATTTGCTGGAGTATGTGGGCATTGCCAAACATGCCAGAGAGCTGGCCCGCAATTTATCCTATGGCGATCAGCGCCGGCTGGAAATTGCCCGGGCACTGGCGACCGGTCCGATGCTGCTGGCCCTGGATGAACCCGCAGCGGGGATGAACCCCAAAGAAACCGATGATCTTAAAAAGCTGATGCAAAAAATCAGAAATGATGGCGTCACTATTTTACTGATCGAGCACGACGTTAAGTTAATGATGGATTTATGTGACCGTATTGCGGTGCTTGATTACGGCAAGAAAATTGCCGAAGGAATCCCTTCGCTGGTTAAAAATGATCCGCGTGTGATCGAGGCCTATTTAGGAGTTGAAACAGAATGACCAGCCCTTTACTGCAGGTTAAAGACTTAAAAGTCGCCTATGGCGGAATTCACGCCGTAAAAGGGATTAATTTAGAAATCAAACAAGGCGAGCTGGTAGCCCTGATTGGTGCCAATGGTGCAGGCAAGACCACCACACTTAAAACCCTGGTCGGTATGTGTCAGCCCAGCAGCGGAGACATCATCTTTAATGGTCAGTCCACGGCCAAAAAGCCGATTTATGACTATGTAAAGCAAGGCCTGGTGATGGTTCCCGAAGGGCGCGGTATTTTCAGCCGCCTGACCGTGGAAGAAAACCTGCTGATGGGCGCTTATACCCGCAATGACAAGGCCGAAATCGCCCATGATCTGGAGCGCGTCTATTATCTGTTTCCCCGGCTTAAAGAGCGGGTCAAACAGCTGGCAGGGACGCTTTCCGGCGGTGAGCAGCAAATGGTCGCCATTGGCCGCGCTATCCTGGGCCGCCCCAAGCTCTTATTGCTGGATGAGCCATCCATGGGGCTGGCACCGATTATCGTGCAAAAGATTTTTGATATTATCAAAATGATCGCGGCCGAAGGCGTTACCATGCTGCTGGTCGAGCAAAATGCCAAACTGGCACTGCAAACAGCGGATCGTGGCTATGTTATGGAATCAGGCCTGATTACGCTGGCCGATACCGCCAGTAATCTGCTGGCCAATCCAAAAATCCAGCAGGCTTATCTGGGCGAATAAAGCCTGACTCTGCTGATACACGGGCCGCTTGGCCCGTTTTTTTTCGCCTGCCCAATTCACCCCGGGCCAAACCCTGATAAATATTCTTCAGCCCCGCCGTTTTCGCGTATTTTACGGTCAACCTATCAGGAGCCGCTATGCACACTACTGTTCTGCTCAAAAATACAATTGCCGCCTGGCTGTTACCACCGGGGCTGTTTTTACTGCTGATCACCACCGGGCTGGTGATGCTGCGCAAAAAACCCCGCACTGGGCGCTGGATGATCGCAGGCGGATTAATCTGCCTTACCCTGCTGTCTCTGCCGCTGGTTGCCAACCGCCTGCAGCGGCTGGTTGAGCCGGCAGCACTGCAAAGTATTCCAGCGAACGCAGCCGCGATTATCTGCCTTGGGGGCGGCAAGCGTTATGCGGCACTCGATCAG
>JBOFGM010000311.1:0-1428 GCA_051649105.1 Iodobacter sp.
GTATTAAATCAGCAGAAACCATTGATTAATGGAATCGTTGGTAAAGTATTGCGCGGCAGAGTGATGCCGGCTCTCCGGCAATAAATAAATCAGATTGGATAACCGGATGTATTTTCGCTGTATATATTTGGTATTTGAAGGTGGGATCATTTTGATTCTCCTGGAAGAAACGACCGATTAAGCAATGAGAAGCAGACATTGCATCCACTGATGGTGGACCACAACGTTGTGATGCCTCCGTTCGTTTGCGAACTTATGCGTGAAAGGGGTATTTCTTCCGGCAGGCTCTTGGGGCTGGGCACTGGGGGGTATCGCTGACCGGGCGGCTTAAGTTAAGCGCGATCACATACAGACTCTTCATCAGCGGCTCGTCAATATGAACAGGTTGGCACGGCAGTGCCTTATTGACGAGGCCCCTGTGAGCCAGCCATCTTGCCGTGCCTGCTCAGAAACGGATGCCCTGTGATTTATTAATGCCATCGCCTTGCATCAGTACAGGCGGGTTCGGCACTTTGTAAGCGAACCGATTCTTTCTTTACGACGGCATAGCATTCGCAGCTTTGTTTTTCTAATTGCAGCCGGTCGAGCACTGAAATATGACCACGCCGATAGCTGATACAACCGGCACGCTGTAAATTACCCGCCGCCTCGGTGATGCTTTCACGGCGTACCCCCAGGATGTTGGCGACCAGCTCTTGTGTCATTAAAAACTTGCCGGCCGGAATCCGGTCCAGCGTCAGCAATAACCAGCGGCAAAGCTGCTGCTCAATACTGTGATACCGGTTACACGCTGCGGTTTGCGATGTTTGGGTGATCAGCGATTGGGTATAGCGCAGCAGCCTTTGTTGCATCAGGCCGCCACGGCCAAACTCTTCTTTCAGAATGGCACGGTCCAGCCGGTAAGCGTAGCCGGCAATTTGCACGACGGCCGAGCTGCAGGTGGTATTGCCACCCATAAATAAAGAAATGCCCACAATGCCTTCATGACCCACGCCTGCCATTTCACTGGAGGCCCCCGAGGCGGTGACATAATGCAAAGAGACAATGGATGAGGTTGGAAAATAGGCATGGCGCAATTGCTCATTGGGCTCGTACAGCATATCGCCCAGGTGCAGGGGAACCAGCTCTAAACTGGCCGTTAATCGCGCTAATTCTTCGGGGCTGATTTGGGCCAGAAGTTCATTTTGCTGTGGATGATGCAAGGGAATCATAGCCATTATGTATCCATGGAGAATGCTTTGCACTCAACGCCAATGCCGCGATAGCCGATAAAGCGGCAGGCTTGATCAAACATCGGCTCACCGCTGACGCGAAAATGGCGCAGCAGGCCATCATGATTGATACGGCTGAAAGAGAAGTCGAGAAAAGGGCGGCGGGCGGCAATCGTTTCTTGTAACCATTTATGCTCTTCCTGATCCCAGCTCATTT
>JBOFGM010000312.1:0-2702 GCA_051649105.1 Iodobacter sp.
TTGAATTTTAATCAGTGTGGCGACTAAGGTATCGATGTCCCCGCAATGATTATAAAAAGCCAGCGAAGGACGGACGGTTGATTCCAGCTTAAACCGCCGCAAAATCGGCTGAGCGCAATGATGACCCGAGCGCACGGCAATGCCTTCTTTATTCAGCAATGCGCCCACTTCTGCAGTTTCAAAGCCATCGAGCACAAAAGATAAAACACTGGCTTTCTCTTTGGCCGTGCCAATTAAGCGCAGGCCCGGGATCCCTTCCATTAAACGGCTGGCATAGAGCAGCAATTGATGCTCATAAGCGGCAATCCGGTCGATACCCATCTTGCCGACATAGTCCAGCGCCGCTCCCAGACCCACCGCATCCGCAATATTGCCGGTACCGGCTTCAAAGCGGGTGGGGGCTGCATGGTATTGGGTATGCTCAAAGGTGACATCCTTAATCATATTGCCGCCGCCCTGCCATGGCGGTGTGTCATTGAGGATTTCTTCTTTGCCATACACCACGCCGATCCCGGTCGGGCCAAAGACCTTATGCCCGGAAAACACAAACCAGTCGCAATTGAGTGCCACCACATCGGAGCGCAGATGAGAAACCGATTGCGCGCCGTCCAGCAGCACTTTGGCACCCGCACTATGGGCCATTTCAATCATCTTTCTGGCTGGCGTAATGGTACCCAGTGCATTGGATACCTGGGTAAAGGACACCAGTTTGGTGCGCGGGTTAAGCAGCTTTGCATATTCTTCCAGCAAAATCTGTCCGTCGTCATCCACCGGAATCACCCGCAAAATGGCCCCGGTTTTAGCGGCCAGCTGCTGCCAGGGCACAATATTGGCGTGATGCTCCAGCCAACTGACAATAATCTCATCGCCTTTGCCAATATGGGCTTCACCCCAGGTTTTGGCGATCAGATTAATGCCTTCGGTGGTGCCGCGCACAAAGATAATTTCATTGGCCGATCGGGCATTTAAAAAGCCGCGTACCTTTTCACGCGCACCCTCATAGGCATCGGTTGCACGCGCTGCCAGCTCGTGTGCGGCCCGGTGGATATTCGAGTTTTCATGCGCGTAAAAGTAGCTGATCCGATCGATCACCGCCTGCGGTTTTTGCGTGGTGGCGGCATTATCCAGCCAGATCAGCGGCTTGCCTTGTACCCGCTCCCGTAAAATCGGGAAATCCTGCCGCAGTAAATGCACATCCAGTGCCGGTGCCGCCGCTGCCTGCTGAATTTGCAAAGGATCGGCAAACCCCTTGGGCACGGCATACTGCACCCGCTCTATTCCGGATGCTGACGCCGGAATCTGGCTGGCAAAGCTGGTCTTCGGCGATAACAGGGCCCGCAGCTCATCTTCGTTGGGTAAGCCAAAATCTGCCGGATTGGCCCGGGCAAAGGCGACCGGTGGTTTCTGCAGCGGATCATTGTAGGGGCTGTCCAGACGCTGCTCCGGCACCTGCAGCGCTGGCGGCTGAGGAACGCCAGACTCTGATGGCGTGCCTGCCAGCGGGGCCGACGCAACGGCACCGCCTCCCGGCGACGAACCAAACAGGGCATTGGCCTGCTGCTCCAGCCAGGCGGTCAGCTCTTCAATCTCCGTCCCTTGTGAGGGCAGACTATTTGTACTCATGGTACTTGCCTGTTTCTACATCTTCGAGCACCGCAATTGCATCATCGGTCAGCACGGCCAGCGAGCAGTAGAGTGAAACCAGATAAGAAGCAATGGCCTTATGGTTGACGCCCATAAAGCGCACAGCCAGTCCGGGTGTCTGCTGACCTGGCAGGTCCGGCTGATAGAGCCCGACCACACCCTGACGGCTTTCACCGGTACGGATCAGTAAGATTTTGGTTTTGCCATTTTCTACCGGAATTTTGTCCGAAGGAAAGAGTGGAATACCGCGCCAGGTCAGAAATTGTGAGCCAAACAGGGTCACAGTCGGAGGTGGCACACCGCGGCGGGTGCATTCACGGCCAAAGGCCGCAATAGCCAGCGGATGCAGCAGGAAAAAGCCCGGTTCTTTCCATACTTTGGCAATCAGTTCATCCAGATCATCCGGGGTAGGGGCACCGGTACGGGTCTTGATTCTTTGCCCGGGCGCAATGCTGTTCAGCAGACCGTATTCTTTATTATTAATCAGCTCGCTTTCCTGACGCTCTTTAATCGTTTCGATAGTCAGGCGTAATTGTTCGCTGATTTGGTTATAAGGCTTACTGTAAAGATCAGAAACGCGGGTATGCACATCCAGCACCGTGTTAACGGCTGAGAGCAGATATTCGCGCGGATTTTCAACGTAATCGACAAAGGTATTAGGCAGAGTGCGCTCATCGCGCGCCGAGCAGTCAACCGTGACATTGCCGGCGTCTTTGACTTTATTAACGCGATAAATACCGGCTTCAACCGGCACCCATTGCAATAAATGAGTCAGCCAGCGCGGGGTAATGGTTGAAAGCTGTGGCACGGTGCGGGTGGCAATCGCCAGCTGGCGTGCGGCCACATCACCTAAGGCGGTTTGATGTTCAATAGTCATCGGATGCTCCTTTGAGCAGGGTTAGGTAAAGCGGGTACTGCGGATTTCGATGACCGGCCTGGGGCCGGGCGTGAAAAGGCTGGTTCAGGGCTTGCTGGTTTTAATGGTTCTGGTTGTCTGCCTGTGAAATCCGGCTGGCCGGGGCCACGCTGTGCATCAGCCAGACATTGCCGCCAATCAC
>JBOFGM010000313.1:0-2263 GCA_051649105.1 Iodobacter sp.
AGCTGGCTCATATGGGCAATAAAGCCAATCAATGGCGGCCCCATCAGCGCTCCCACCGATCCCATGGTCGTGACTGCAGCCAAAGCCACAGCACCTTGTCTGGCGGCCGTCATATAGACGCAAGGCGAAACAGCCGCCACACCCAGCCCAACCAGTGCAAAGGCAATCAGCGCAGGGACAATCCCGCCCAGCGCCAGCCCCAGCAATAAACCGCTGCCGGCCAGCGTGCTGCCCGCCAGTAATAAACGCCGGCTGCCAAAGCGGGCGCGCCAGCCATCCCCAAACCAGCGGGCCAGCAGCATCGCTCCTGAAAAACTCGCCAGCCCCAGAGGAGCCACCCATTGTTCGGCCTGCAAGTCATTTCGCAGATAAAGCGCCGTCCAGTCCACCATCGAGCCTTCAACAATGGTGCCGAATAATGCAGTCAGGCCAAGCAATACAGCAACCCCGGATGGTAAAGAAAACCGCTTGCCGCTGCTGGTTTCCGCCTGGGGAGGCTCAGTCATCAACCGCGTTGATGCCCATAGCACACCGCTCCAGATCAGCACCGCCACAATACATAAATGCAAGGATAAATCAGGTGAAATACCCGTCAGCAAGGACGCAAACAGGGCGGCAGCCAGACCGCCCAGACTGAACACGGCATGCAGCCGGGACATAATCGGCTTTCCGCCTTTCAGCTCCACCGCCACACCCTGCGCATTCATGGCCACATTCAGACAACTGTGAGCCACCCCTTCAAAAACCATCACGGCCAGCGCAAACGCATAATTGGGCGCAAAGGCCAGAGCCGGCAAGACCAGTGGCAGGGCGAGCCCGGACCAGAGGCAGGTCTTTTTAGAGCCAAAACGCTGTAAAACCAGGGTGGTCACCGGAAAGGAAAATACCGCACCAAGGCCTGCAGCCAGCAGCAAAAAGCCAACCTGGGCAGCACCTAAATCAAGTTGTGATTTAATCGCGGGTAAACGGGAGGCCCAGCTTCCATAATTAAAACCGAGCGCAAAAAACAGGGCAGCAACCGCAAAAGTTGCCGTTTTCAGATTAATACAGGACATGGGATTAAGACTCAGGCAGCTCGTCAACAGGGGGCGGTACTACGAAAACAGGCGCCGTGGCCGTTTCCCCGCGTTCCAGATGATAAACGAAGGCCAGCAATTCGGCGATGGCGCGATAAAGCTGAGGAGGAATATGTTGATCCAGATCCACTTGCATCAGCATGGCCACCAGCTCTGGCGACTCATGCACAAAGACGCCGGCCTCCTGCGCCTTTTCAATAATCCGCTCGGCCATCAGCCCCTGCCCCTTGGCCACCACGCGGGGAGAACTGCTGCCTTGCTGGTAGGCCAGCGCCACAGCCTGCTGCCGGCTGCTGACGGGGCGTTTACGTGACATCCACAGGCCCGGCATTCACCACAACCTGACTGGAAACCAGCGTGAGCCCGGCCGCTTCAAACTGCTGCTGCAAATGAATCGTTTCAGCACGAATTTTTTCTGCAGCCTTCGCCGAGGCTTCAAAGCGCAAGGAAAATTCGCCATTACGCATTACGGCGACAATGCCAATATCACCCAGCTGCGGCAGTTGTAAATCCATGCGCGTTTGCCAGCTGCGCTGGGTTTCATCCTGGCGGCCATCGGCTTGTCTTTCATTTTCGGTTTCAACTTCCCAGCGCACAGGCTGCCCTGGCCAGGCCTGGCCATTCCAGACAATGGGGCGCTGCTCCAGTACATCCAGCTGCTGCTGCACCAGATTCCGGATTGTGGCATCGCCATCCTGCCTGACGGGCATAGCAGGCTCTTTCTGCATCGCTCCGGTCTTATCTGCCGTGGCGGCATCCGCTTGAGCCTGCGGCTTGGCAAGCCCGGCCTGTGGTTCTCTTAGTAAGGATTGCAAGGGCCGCTCACCATTAACCCATTCCGCCTGATGCGATTCATAAAACAAACCACTTTCGGCAAGCCTTTGTGAAAGCTTTCCGGCAAGGCTTTCAGGGTCTGGCGCGCCTTCGAACAAGGGTGCGCTTTGCTGCATGGCCGCCGTAACCGCATCTTGTTTGACGTTCCCCTGTCCCAGTAATGAAGCCAGAAAACGCGCGCCCTGGCTGAGCGCCATTTCCTGCGGTAATGCCGGCTGAGGTGTTGCGCCATTAATGACAAAGGTGAGTTTGGGGCCACTGGTGACCACCGTCATATCCAGCTTTTCACCCGGTTCGGTATTTCTGGGTAAATTCAGATCCAGCAGCTGATCTTTAATCAACACCGCAAAACG
>JBOFGM010000314.1:0-3812 GCA_051649105.1 Iodobacter sp.
GGCTTTAAAATAATCAATGCTCTTTGCCTTACCCCAGCCCCATGTGGTTGGATTCAACAACACGGTGTATTCAAGCGCAGAATAGCTGCCCGACATATTGCTGAACATATCAGGAGTCACTTGCGCCCGTGTTACACCCGGCAATTCAATCCAGGAATAAACGCCACCATCAGCAGCCTGTGTCCCTACAAATAAGCTGCCATTGTCCTGGAATATCTTCAAATGCTTAAAGCCAAGACCAGCCGTCCCTTGAATCTGATCCAGAGCCGGGTTAAAACCTGTAGCCGTTTGCTTGCCTGACCATGCCAATTTATACACAGAAGAAACAGCAATCACCGATGCAGGGTTTGCCTTCACTGCGGCAGCAGAAACTTTTTCAAGCAGTACAGACTGGCCGGCAAATTGCAGCAATGCACCACCGGTGCTGTCAGTCACGGCTAAAGCCGCCAGCGGATTAGAACCAGTCCAGTTACGTAATACAATTTTATCCTTACCCAGCACAAAGTCTTTTACGGTCGTTGTGCCACCAGGGAACTGGCCCAGATAAATCGTATTCTTACCGCCACCGGTATAAACCGTGTCATTGCCCAAACCTGCGGATAAAACTTCATCCAGCGGGCCGCCGCTGATGGTGTCATCGCTTGGCGTATCAATCAGCGTATCGAAATTGCCAAATTTATGGATGTACGTTGTTACGCAAGTACCCTGCTCATCGCAAGCAACTTTATTTGTAATCAATAAATCTGCTGCGCCCCAGGCACCGCCAAGGTGAGCCGCTGCTAATAAACCCGACATAGTGGCTTTAATGGTAATTGGATTACCCTGCTCATCTTTACCCGGCCAGGATTTAGCTAAAGCCTGTGCCCATGTAATATTTGCAGCCGCTAATTTTTCAGACATCACACCATAATTAAAACGCATGGCATCACGAATTACATACTCTTGCTTTGCGGGGATTTTTAAATCAGCAAAGCTATTAACGCCATTTCTGCCAGAGAAAGTACCTTCCCAGCGGTTATTATGCGTTCCACGAACTTTATTACCGCCAGAACCTGGAATTTCAATACTGGCTTCAGTCACACCATTTGCCCATGTTGAATCAGGGGCAAAAATATAGAATTTATCCAGGTTTTCTGTTGCAGAAACATATTTCTGTGGTGAGTAATAACCGGTATCGATCATTAATGCTTCACCCAGCTGATAACCAATAAAACCCCATGCATTCAGCGAGCTGTATTGCATTGCTTTAAACATCTCAGCCTGATCAGCTGCATTGGGGTTATAAATTGTATTCAGACCGAGCTTGGTAAAGTACTGATTAACTGTTGTTGGCTCAATAATCAGGCTGCCGGTAGCCGGATCACGGACAGGCAGGCCGGGAGCCACTACTTTGGCATAACGAAGAATAGGCGCATCCAGATTTTGCTTATAAAATTCTGCTTTGGCCGGATCAATACCCGATTCAAAGGCACGCAAAGTATTTAAGAAATCCTGGAAAGAACCTTTCGTTACCGGCGGAGTTGCACCCGCCAGCATCGGCACAGAAACCAGTAAACCAGCTAAAATCGTTAAGCGGTATTTCATTGGATTTTTCATTCGTCTCTCTCAACTATTAAGGATAAATGCTTAAAAGGCCATTTCGAAGTAATCTTCTCCATGGCCCGTTGGAATTAAAAGCACAAATACAATTCTTATTATGTGAAAAACAAACCCGCTAATTCATTTTAAATTCCGGCACCTCCTTTTTAGATTTCAGATTATTTACCCACACAAATTAAAGCCGCTGCCCGGGCGCTGCATTCACGGCTGCCATAGGCGCACAGATGCGTTGCCAGAGCCGGCACCGCTTCATAGGCATTTCTTAAACCAATCACCACCAGTTGAGAGCCGAATTTTTCTGATAACTGTGCCACCAGCGCTTTGGATGCCTGTTGTTTAAAGTCTTCGCCCGGCAGGGGGTAATTTTCGATCACGGCCAGTACCAGCTGAGCCGGGGCAACCGAAACATCGGCCAGCCATGCTTTGGCTTCGCTGTAATCCAGAATTTGTAAATCGCCGGCAGGCAATTGCGCACTGATTTCGGCTGCAAAATAATCAAAAGCAGGAACGGCCTGATTCGGACCAATTCCGCGCGGATTAACCAGATTGGCATAATCGGCCAGCGGTGTGGTTTGTACGACAAATACTTTCTGGCCGGCTTTAACAGGCAGATTTTGTGCAGAATCAGCCAGAATTTTGACGGCACTGCGGGCCGCAGCCTGCTCAACCACACGGTTAGCCGCCAGATTAAATGGCTGATAAAGAGGCATGCTCACCAGACGCGCCAGCTTAAAGGCCACCACCCGTTCAACAATCAGATTTAAATCGGCTTCCGGCATACGGCCATCTTTAACCGCAGCAACAATGGCCTCAATCATGGCCAATTGATTTTCAAGATAATTGGTATTGTGATCGTAATGCTCTTCGGACAGCATAATCATATCAATGCCGGCTTTAAACGCGATAATGGCCGCATCAACAGGCGGGAAATTACGGCGAATAGCACCCATATTCATGCTGTCGGAAATCACAATTCCTTTAAAGCCCAGCTTTTTGCGTAATACATCCTGCAAAATGGCTTTAGATAATGTGGCCGGATATTCAGGATCAATTTGCGGATAGCAAATATGCGAAGTCATAATTAATTCAACGCGGGCATCAATGGCGGCTTTAAACGGAGCCAGATCTTCCACCAATAAGGTTTCCAGTGATTTATCCACCAGCGGAATTTCACGGTGAGTGTCACCCGTGGTATCGCCATGACCAGGGAAATGCTTGGCGCACACCACAATGCCGCCATCATGGGCACCGTGCACGGCCGCGCCAACCTGAATGGCCACCTGAGCCGGCACTTCGCCAAAGGCGCGGGTATCAATAATCGGTGAATTAGGCTTTAAGTTCACATCGGCACAAGGGCCAAGCACACAGTTAAAACCAGCCGAGCGCATTTCTATCCCAAACACGCTGTACATTTGTGCGCTTAATGCCGGATTATCCGCACTGCCCAAGGCCAGATTACCCGGGCCGGTGGTCGATTCAGGGGTTAACACACTCCATGCCCCTTCCTGGTCCACACCCAGCAACATCGGCACAGCGTTAGCGCGCTGATTCACAATGGCCGCCATATCATGGGTCAGCTGACGTGCTTCAGCAAAGGTCGTGGCATTATCCTGGCTAAGATAACAGCCGCCCAGGTTATAACGCTCAATTAAAGGCCGGGCCGCTTCCGCGTCTTTACCAGGAAATGCCAGAATAAATAACTGGCCAGCCTTTTCCTCTAAAGACCAGCCGCTGATAGTTTGTGCGGCCTGGCTGCGATATGAATCAAACATATAAAACTCCTTTTTTGGCAACAGGGGTGCGCAGGCCGTATTCAATACGGCCCGGAAATAGAATTTCTATTGGATTAAAGACTTAATACGAAATACGGCAGTTTATTTAATAAAAAACATTGCCGTATCGGGTGGAATCATCGTTTTTTCTTGCGCAAATTACCCATTGTCAGAGTAACGGCGAAAATAATAATCAGGCCACGGAAAATCAATTGCTGATCGACATTCAGCCCCATCAGCACCAGCCCGTTATTCACCATGCCCATAATCAGCGCGCCAATAATTGAGCCCATTACGGTGCCCTTGCCGCCAAACAGGCTGGTGCCGCCAATAATCACCGCGGCAATCACCATCATTAAATCGTTTTCGCCCAGGGTATAACGCGCACTTTGCAAACGGCCGGCATATAAGATTCCGGCCAGAGCCGCCAGGCTGGCATTT
>JBOFGM010000315.1:0-11796 GCA_051649105.1 Iodobacter sp.
GATCGTTTGCTGCAATTGGCCACACTGGAAGCCCGGCATGAGCTTAAAGACGCCCAGCCACTGGCCATTGAGCCCCTGATCCGCGAAGTGATCAGCGCCCTGCAGCCCCAGGCGGGCAGCCGGCAGATTGACTATCAGCCGGGCCCGGCCGCAACCGTCAGCGGCGAAGCCTTTTTACTGGCGCAGGCCATTCGCAATCTGCTGCAAAATGCGCTCGACTTTACCCCGGAGCACGGCCGGATCCGCATCCATACCGAAAACCAGCAAGCACTGCAGATCACAATTCATAATGAAGGCGATCCCATTCCCGATTACGCCGCTGATCGGCTGTTTGAGCGTTTTTATTCCTTGCCACGCCCGGCCACCGGCAAAAAAAGCACCGGTCTGGGGCTGGCCCTGACCCGCACCATTATAAGTTTGCATGGCGGCAGCATTACTTTAAGCAACCATCCTGAAGGCGGAGTGATTGCCCAAATCAATCTGCCACTGGTGGCAAAGCTGTAAAGCGCGTCTTCACACAATCTCCACACAGCGCCCATTCTCCCTCCACACCCGCCCTTGATAATGCCCCCCATACATTAAGACCTTGGGGAATAAGATGAAACTAAGATGGAAGATCGCCACCATCGCTCTGCTGATGCTGGGCATGGTGCTGGCACTGAATATGGTGCGGCATCTGGTATTTGAGCGGCAACAACGGGCGCAGGAAGTGCGGGAAGAAATCGCCCGTTTCAGTGCCGGCGAGCAGACCTTGCAAGGCCCGTTTCTGGTACTGCCTGTAACGGAAACCGTCGCGGTGCTGACAGAACAACAAACCCCCAAAGGGAAAATCAGCAGCTGGGAAGAAACTACCACCAGCCGCAATATTATGCTGCGGCCGGATCAATTTTCTGCCACCGGGCAAATGGCGGTAGAAAGCCTCAAACGCGGGATTTTTGAGGCACCGGTCTATCGCAGTGAGCTGATTTTATCCGGCAATTTTGCCCTGCCAGCGCTGGCTGGCTTTGAACGCCGCCCAGGCTCTTCCAGGGAGAAAATCACCAGCCACTGGGGTAAGCCTTATCTGGCAGTCAGTCTGAGTGATGTCCGTGGCATTCAGCACTTAAACGGCAGCCTGGCCGGCCCGCTGGAATTTGAGCCCGGCACCCTGCAATCGGCACTGGGAAGCGGCGTCCATGCCATGGTCACCCTGCCGGAATCCGCCCAAACCATGGATTTCAAACTGAATCTGAAGCTGAACGGCACCAGCCAGCTCCTTATTGAGCCCATTGGTAAAGAAAGCCGTGTGGCACTGAGCGGCAACTGGCCCCACCCCAGCTTCAGCGGCAGTTTTGCCCCGGTTGAACGCAGTGTGACGGCGCAAGGCTTCAGCGCCCGCTGGCAAACCAGCCAACTGGCCACCGGCGGCGTTCAGACCGGTAAATGCGGGGAATCAGAATGCCAGAACCCGTCTTTAGGCCTGCGGCTGGTGGATCCTGTGGACCGTTATGTCTTAAACGAGCGCACGATCAAATATGCCGAGCTGTTTGTACTGGTGATTTTTGGTGCGGTGTTCTTAATGTCGCTGCTGAAAAACCTGAATATCCACCCGGTGCAATATGCTTTAACCGGTACCGCACTGGCGTTATTTTTTCTGCTGACCCTGTCACTGTCCGAGCATCTGGGCTTTGCCAGAGCCTATTGGATTGCCGCCGCCGCATCGGTTGCGTTATTAGGTTACTACGTCAGTTTTGTACTGGCCGCATGGCAGCGGGGGCTGGGCTTTGCCGCAATACTGACAGCACTCTTTGGCCTGCTGTACGGGATTTTGCAATCCGAAGATATGGCGTTGCTACTGGGCAGCCTGACCTTGTTTGCCCTGCTGAGTACCGTGATGTTCTTAACCCGTAAAATAGACTGGCAAGCGCAGACCTTAAGGCCTGCCAGCCCCGCCACCACTACCGTGGCGGCCCCTGATTAAACACCGGTGGCGCTCATTCCCGGCTTGATGGCATCCATTTTTCGGGCAATCACCTTTGTGCCGGCGGCAAGGCCGGAGGTGATTTCAACCAGACCGCTGCGCTCATCGCTGATGCCAACCTTGACTTTACTTTGCGCAATTTTGCCCTTATCCAGCCAGTAAACATAAGGATCGGTGGCGCCACCCAGCACCGCCGTCAGCGGCAGAGTCAGCTTTGGCTCAGAGCGCCCCAAAGCCAGCTGCCCCTCTGCAAACATGCCGCCCCGCAGCGTGCCGCCAGGGTTTTTAACCGCCAGAAACACAGTAATGGCCCGGGAGTTTTTTTCGACTTCCGGGTTAATCCGCTGCACCGTGCCATTAAATACTTTGCCATTAAAGCCATCCACCTGAAACTCAGCCAGCTGGCCTGCTGCCACCCGGGCAATATCGCTGGCGGGAATGGCAACCTGCAGCTCCATGGCAGATAAATCGACAATCGAAAACAATTCAGAATTCAGATCGACCTTTTCACCGGGCTGAATAAACCGCTTACTGATTTGCCCGCTGATCGGAGCACGCAACACCATATCGTCCATGGCATTTTTAGCCACGGCCACCTGGGATTGCATGGCTTTTAATTTAGCCTGACTAACGGCAAGGCTGCTGGAGCTGCTGTCAAAAGCATTCACCGAAATAAACCCCTGCTTTTGCAAGGTCTGGTTTTTGCTGTGCACCTTTTCAGCCAGCGCCAGCTCAGCCCGGGCCATATCCAGATTACTTTGCCGCTCATTGAGCTGCGCCGAAATATTACTGGCATCAAAGCGCGCCAGCACCTGACCGGCTTTCACCTCTTCGCCTTCTTTAACCAGCACACTATCCACCAGGGCCGATACTTTAGAGCGCAGCGCGGCATGATTCACCGCCTGTAAAGTACCGCTGACAGCAATCCCCTGCTCCAGCGGGCGCAGAGTCACCACCGCCAGATCAGCAGCGGCAAATTCCAGCTTGCGCGGCGTTTTGCCAGGCGCCTCCGGTTTATCCTTGCCCTTAGTCAGCACCACAGCGCCAGCAGCAGCCAAAGTAACAAATAACAGCAGCACAGCAAGACTTCGTTTTTTAACAACAGTCATTTTATTTATCCTGATTAATTCGTCGCAATCGCTGGTTTCAGAGCCTTACGCGCTTTGCGCTTCAAGGCCCAGCCGTCCAACCAGGTATAAAGCACCGGCACCACAATCAAAGTCAGCACCGTTGAGGAAATCACGCCACCAATAATGGCCCGCCCCATGGCCGCCTGAGTTTCACCGCCCTCGCCCATGCCAATGGCCATCGGCAACATACCAAAGATCATGGCCGCCGTAGTCATCAGAATCGGGCGTAAACGCACCTGGCCGGCTGCCAGCAAGGCGTCATGCGCCGTCTGGCCATTGCGCCGGGCGCTATTGGCAAAATCCACCAGCAAAATCGCATTTTTTACCGCCAGCCCCAGCAACATCATAAAACCGATCATGGAGAACAAATTGATGGTGGTGCCGGTAAAAAACAGCGCCAGCAAAGCGCCGGTTAAGGAAAACGGCAGTGAGGCCATAATCGCCAAAGGCTGCAAAAAGCTGCCAAATTGCGAAGCCAGCACAAAGTAAATAAAGATCACGGCTAAACCCACGGCGGCGAGGAAAGAGGTAAAGGCTTCCTGCATTTCAGCCTGCTGGCCGCCCGCACCAAAGTGATAACCCGGAGGTAATTCCGTTTTATCCAGCAAGGCCTGCACTTCACCACTGACGGTGCCGCTGGGCCGGCCTTCCACATTGGCGTAAAGCGATACCCGCCGCTGTAAATCCAGCCGTTTTAATTGCTGGGCACTGCTGCCTGGCTCCAGGGTCGCCACCTGACGCAAAGGCACCAGTTTGGGCGAGCCATCGCTATTGGTTTGCGAGCTGCTTAAATATAAATCGCCTAAATCGGCCGCCGTACGGCGATCGGTTTCGGCCAGCTGCACCACCACATCATAATTTTGCCCGTCGGCCGCCAGATAATGGCTGATTGTTTCGCCAGAAATTAAAGAGCGCAGCGCGCTGCCAATCTGGGCGTTATTCAGCCCCAGATCATTAGCGGCGGCATTATTAATTTTAATGGCCAGCGTAGGCGTAAAGGCCTTTTCACTGCTTTCCAGATCCACCACACCCGGAATTTTGGCGATTTTCTTCATCAGATCACCGGTAATTTCGGTGAGTTTGCTGGGATCCGGGCCAAAGACGGTGATAAAAATAGGCTTCCAGCCACCAACCGATAATTCCACACCCGCCACCCTGCCAATCACCCGGCGGATATCTTTTTCAATATCGTCCTGCGAGCGGCGCTGTTTGCGGCTGACCAGTTTTAAAGTGATTTCCGCCATATTTTTACTGTTTTGCGTACCCACGGCGGTTTGTACCGAGACGATTTCTTTAAAGCTTTTTAAAGAGGCCTCAATCTGTTTTACCTTGGCATCGGTGTAATCCAGACTCGAGCCAATCGGCGTATTCAGCTGTAAACGCACCAGCCCTTTATCCACCTTGGGCTCAAATTCGGTGCCAATCAGCGGCAATAGAAACAGGCTGGCAATAAACGCCACACCGGCCCCCGCCAGCACGGTTTTTCTTCTGACTAAAGACCAGTCTAAAAACCGGCCATAGACCCGATGCAAGGCTTCAATCTGGCGCTCAAAGCCCGCCATCAGCCGGCCCAGACGCGGCCAGTTTTTAAACCGCCCCCCTTCCGGGTCATGCCAGACCGAAGACAGCATCGGATCTAAGGTAAAGCTGACAAAGAGCGACACCAGCACCGCCACCGTGACCGTAATCCCGAACTGAAAGAAAAACCGCCCGATAATCCCCTGCATAAAGGCCACCGGCACAAACACCGCCACAATGGCAAAGGTGGTGGCCATCACCGCCAGCCCAATTTCTTCGGTGCCATCATGCGCGGCCTGAAAATGGTTTTTTCCCATTCCCAGATGACGAACGATATTTTCCCGCACCACAATGGCGTCATCAATTAACAAGCCAATCGACAGACTCAGCGCCATCAGCGTCAGCATATTCAGTGAAAAGCCGCAGGCATGAACCACAATAAAGGTCGCCACCACCGAAATAGGCAGGGTTAAGGCCGTAATCACCGTACTGCGCCAGGAATGCAAAAACATAAAGACAATCATCGTGGTCAGTAAACCGCCTTCCAGGATGGTGGCTTTAGTCTGATTCAGCGCGCTTTTAATTTCATCGGAATTGGCCTGCACCACAGTCAGCTCCACCCCGGCTGGCAGGCTGGACTGTAATTTTTCTGCCACCGCCTTAACGCCATCCCCCAGCTCCACAATATTGGAGCCCTGAATCGGAAAGATATCCAGGCTGATCACCGCCTGACCATCCAGCCGTGAAATCGAAGTGCGCTCCTGCTCACCATCGATCACATCGGCCACCTGATCCAGATAAACCGGGGAATTAGCCTGGCGCGCCACAATAATTTTGCCAAATTGCTTAGGATCTTTAAGCTTGCCTTCCACGCGCACCAGCTGCTCGTGGTTGCCGCTGACAATCCGGCCGGCCGGCACATCCTGATTGGCCTCCCGCACCGCATTAATCACCTGATCCACACCCAGCGAATAACTATTCAGCGCATCGCGGCGCAAATGCAGCTGAATCTGGCGGTTGACCAGCCCATTACTCTTAATACTGCCCACGCCAGGAGCGGTGCGTAAACGCTTTACCACCACCTGCTCGGACAACATGCTCAGCTCTCGCAGGCTCAGGCTGCCGGAGCGCAGGGCCAGCTGAACCACCGGCTCATCTTCGCCGCTGATATCGGCCTTTAATACCAGGGGATCTTTGGCTTCTTTAGGAAAGCCAGGTTTAATCAGCGCCACCTTATCGCGGATTTCCTGCAGGCCGGCGGCAGGATCGGCATCCATACGAAACTCAACCTGCATATAGGCCGAACCCTCGCGGGCAGTGGCCCAGATATGCTTCACCCCGTTGACCGTATTGATCTGCTCTTCCAGCGGTTTAATCAGATCATTTTCAATCGCCTCTGGTGAAGCACCAGGATAAGTCAGCTGCACAAACACCTGCGGGCTGGCAACCTGCGGCATTCTTTCCACAGGCAATAAGCGATAAGAAGCCATCCCCAGCACCAGTAAGGCCAGCATGACCATGGTGGCAAATACCGGATGCCTGATACTAACCTTGGTGATCCACATACTTCTCTCTGCCCGAAATCAATAAATTGATGATTAAATTCCCTGAGTACGCGTAACTCAGGTAAGCCACTGGCATATTCTGCTTCATTTTGATGTCATCAAGCTTATTAATATTGTATTAAATTTGTACTTTGACGATCTGACGGCCAACGACTCCGCTCAGCCCCTGCCAGAGAGGCCGCTAAAACCCTGAAAATCCCCCCGGCAGACGGGATCTTTAGCGGCAAAAAGCCCCCGGCACTTGAATCGCCGACAGCCTTGCGGTATACCAATCCCTCGAATAAACGAGGTGGATATGCCCAGATTTTTCCTTGAAATGCCTTTGGCGGCGGGCCAGAGCTTTAATTTGCCGGAAAACGTTGCGCGTCATGTGCAGGTACTGCGCTTACAACCGGGCGACGACATCACTTTGTTTAACGGGCAAGGCGGTGAATATGCCGCCAAAATCACCGAAATGGCCAAGCGCTACATCGCCGTGGAAGTACTGGCATGGGATGCAGAAGATAAAGAATCTCCGCTGGAGCTGACGCTGGTACAGGCAATTTCGGCCAGTGACCGCATGGATTACACCATTCAAAAAGCCAGTGAGCTGGGTGTCAGCCGGATTCAGCCGGTTATTTCAGAATATTGTCAGCAGCGCCTGAGTGGCGAGCGGGCCGAAAAACGGCTGGCCCACTGGCAGGCCATTGCCGTATCGGCCTGTGAGCAATGTGGCCGCACGCGGATTCCGGTTATTTTACCGGCCATTAAATTTGAAGCCGCCCTGGCGCAGCAGGCAGAACTAAAACTACTGCTCTCCCCGATTGGTGCCATCCGTCAGCAGGAATTACCGGCCACCGCCCGCAGCGCAGCCGTTTTAATTGGCCCGGAAGGCGGATTTTCTGACGCCGAAGAAGCGCAGGCCATTGCGGCTGGCTATACCCCGCTGATCCTGGGGCCCCGCATCTTTCGCACCGAAACCGTGGCCCCGGTCATTGCCGCTCTGTTACAAAGCCGATATGGCGATTTTTAACCCCGCTCTGCAGGTATAATCCGCCCCTTTCTTGCTTAACCCATACCAAGGCACGCCGATGTCAGCGATGAATAATCGAGCGCTTTATATGCGCATCCTGGGCGAAATTCGCCCTTACTGGAAAATGGTTGCCATTTCTATTGTCTGCCTTGCTGTGGCTGCGGCCGTTGATGTGGCCCTGGGCGGCCTGTTACAACCGCTGGTTGATAAAAACCTGAAATCCACGGCGGCGGCCGAAGCACTGGCCAAAAGCCAGGCATGGATCTTACCCGTGCAAATTCTGGGTTTAGCCATGATGCGGCTGATCTCTAACTTTGGGAATGACTACACCAGCGTCTGGATTTCATCCAGGGTGATGCATAATTTACGCAGCAGAATGTTCAGCCGCCTGCTGACTCTGCCGGTTAAATTTCATGATCAGAATTCGGTCGGGGTTTTGCTGTCGCGCGTCACTTACGATGTAAACCAGATTATGGACGCCGGCGTTAAGGTGATGACCGTTCTGGTTAAAGACTCATTATTTCTGGTGTTTCTGGTTGCCTATATGCTGTATCTGGACTGGCAGCTGACGCTGTTATGTCTGATTTTACTGCCGGGTGTGGCAGTAAGTATCAGCGTGGTGGGCAAGCGCCAGCGCCGGCTGTCGCGGGAGACGCAGGCTGCCATGGGCCAGATGACGCAAATTCTGGATGAAAGCTTATCCGGCCAGCGCATTATTAAGATCTTTGGCGGTTTCTCTTATGAAACCAACCGCTTTGGCAATACCAACAGCAATGTGCGCCATCTTTCCGTTAAACAGGCCATTACCTCCAGTACCAACTCCGGCCTGATTATGTTTCTGATCGGCGTGACCCTGGCGGTGATTGTGTATTTCGCCAGCTTGCGTGCACAAAGTGGCGCGCTGACAGCAGGTTCATTTGTCGCTTTTATGGTGCTGATGATGATGCTGCAACAGCCTATCAAGAATCTGACCAAAATTAATGAAAGCCTGCATAAAGGCCTGGCTGCTGCCGAGTCGGTCTTTGCGATTCTGGATGAAATGCCGGAAGCCGATCAGGGCCAGTTTCAGCTGTCACGGGTACAGGGTGCCATTTCGCTGCAGGATATCCATTTTGCCTATGGCGCAGACAGCAAACCCGCATTGGATGGTGTGTCACTGGAAATTGCCCCGGGTGAAACCGTGGCCCTTGTGGGCAGCTCAGGCAGCGGCAAAACCACGCTGGCCAATTTGTTACCGCGCTTTTATGAAGCCGGTGCCGGCCAGATTCTGATCGACCATATCCCGCTGCATGACTATCAGCTGGCCAATTTGCGTCAGCAGATTGCCTTGGTTTCGCAAGATGTGATTCTGTTTAACGACAGCGTCAGCGCCAATATTGCCTATGGCAGCCCGGTGGATAAGGATCGCATCCGTCAGGCCGCAGAAGCGGCCCATGCGCTGGAATTTATTGATGCCATGCCGGATGGGATGCAAACCCTGCTGGGTGAAAATGGCATGCGCTTATCCGGCGGCCAGCGCCAGCGTTTAGCCATTGCCCGGGCCATTTATAAAGATGCACCAATTTTAATTCTGGATGAGGCCACCAGTGCGCTGGATACCGAGTCTGAACGCAAGGTGCAGGATGCACTGGAAAACCTGATGCAGGGCCGTACCACAATTGTGATTGCCCACCGCCTGTCCACGATTGAAAACGCCAGCCGCATTGTTGTGATGCAACAGGGCAAGATCATTGAAAGCGGCGCGCATCACGATCTGATGGCGGCCAATGGCTTTTATACCCGGATGCATGCGGCCCAGTTTGCCAATATGTAGGCGAAAAAAAACGCTGAATGCATCGCATCCAGCGTATCAATTATTTGTGAACTACACGGCTTTTGCCGCAAGACGAGGATGCACCAGCGGCAAGATGCAGTCAATTAATTAATTAGTTATTACTAATATTAAGCCCATGATGCAAGGCGCATGCAATGCCCAATACGGTGCTGTTTGCGAGCAGCACGCAGGCTGTTTTTTTAAACAGTGTCAGATGCGCTGAAAACTGAATTTAAGCTGTTAAATAAGCAACTTATCCTGAGCGCAGGGCTCTGTCTGATACGGCGGTTTTGCAAAAACGAACGTCAACAGAGCCTGAAACTCATTTTTTCGGTAACATTCATTCTTTACACGGGGAAAACCCATGATTCAAGTCGGCGTTGTAATGGGTAGCAATAGTGACTGGGAAGTCATGCAGCATGCCGCTAAGCAACTGAAAGCCTTTGGCGTGGCCTTTGAGTGTCGCGTTGTTTCTGCGCACCGCACCCCTGATTTACTGTTCTCCTACGCCGAAACGGCCGCTGAACGCGGTCTGCAATGCATTATTGCCGGTGCTGGCGGAGCGGCCCATTTGCCGGGCATGATCGCGGCTAAAACCACGATTCCGGTGCTGGGCGTGCCTGTTCCTTCTAAATATTTGCGTGGTGAAGATTCGCTGTTATCCATCGTGCAAATGCCCAAAGGCATTCCGGTAGCCACCTTTGCCATTGGCGAAGCCGGTGCTGCCAACGCCGCCTTATTTGCCATTTCTTTGCTTGCCAATGCCCAGCCAGAGCTGGCAGCCAAACTGATTGCTTTCAGAAATGAGCAAAAAGAAACCGTTCTGGCCATGGAATTGCCTGAAGTCGAATGAAATCCGCCAAAGAAGTGCTGGCAGAGCTGGAACAAAAAGGCTTTTGCTATAGCGTCTTTTATAAAGGAGCCCTCTGCTGGGGGCTTCCCTTTGGCTTGCTTTTTTCATTAGCAATCAGCTATTCAGAGCATCAGCCCTTTATCGCCGCGCTGATCCGCATTGTGCCGCTGGCACTGATCAGTGGCGCTATTTTTGGCTGGGGGCTCTGGGGCTTTGCCCTGCTGCAAGGTGTAAAGAGCAGACAAAATCATGACCGTTAAGCCCGCAGGCGGGTAACGGATATTCTGCTGCAATCAACAAAGGAATCATCATGGCCACTAAGCCAATTCTGCCACCTGCAATGCTTGGTATTTTAGGTGGAGGCCAACTTGGCCGTATGTTTGCTATGGCAGCCAAAACCATGGGTTATGGCGTCACCGTACTGGACCCGGATCCTAATGCTCCAGCGGCAGAAATCGCCGATGTTCATCTTTGTAAGCCCTATACCGACCCGGAAAGCCTGGCGGCCTTAGCCCGGCAATGCGCCGCGGTGACCACCGAATTTGAAAACGTCAATGCCGACAGTATGCGCTGGCTGGCCAGCCAGGGCGTTAAAGTCAGCCCGTCCGGAGATTCCGTGGCCATTGCCCAGGATCGCACGGTGGAAAAAAACTTTATCCGTGATGCCGGCCTCGCTACTGCGCCTTTTCTGGTGATTAAAAACTCCGGCGATCTGGAGCAAGATCTGACGCCTTATTTGCCAGGTATTTTAAAAACCGCCCGCAATGGCTATGACGGCAAGGGTCAGGTTAGGATCAAGAGCCTGGAAGACGCCCGCTATGCCCTGTCTGAGCTGAAACATCAGCCCTGTGTGCTGGAAAAAATGCTGCCGCTGAAAGCCGAGATTTCGGTGATTGTGGCCCGCAGCGCCCCGAATGAAATCGCCTGTTTTCCGCCGGCCGAAAATATCCATACCGATGGCGTACTGGATATTTCTATTGTGCCTGCCCGCATCAGCCCGGAAATTACCGAGCGCGCCCGCAGCATGGCCATCGCTCTGGCCGAGAAACTCGATTATATCGGGGTGATTGCCGTAGAGTTTTTTGTGCTGGAAGACGATGAGCTGGTAATTAATGAAATGGCTCCGCGCCCGCATAACAGCGGCCACTACACGCTGGATGCCACCTTTACCAGCCAGTTTGAACAACAGGTACGCACTATGTGCGGCCTCTATCCGGGCAAGCCTGATTTGCATACCCCGGTGGTGATGGGCAATCTGCTGGGTGATGTCTGGGGTGAAAATGGCAGCGAACCCAACTGGGAAATTATGCTGACAGCCCCCAATGCCAAGCTGCATCTGTATGGCAAAAAAGAAGCCCGTTCGGGCCGCAAAATGGGCCATTACAATGTGATGGCCAGCAATGTGGATTCCGCCCTGGAACAAGCACTGGCATTAAAAGAAACCCTGTAAAAAGCATCAGCCCGGTAAGCGGGCTGTTTTCAGAAAAATTGGCCGGAACCGGAGAGAAGTAAATGAGTGCAATGAATTTAATCAGCGACTTACAGGCCCGCGGCCTGATCGCCCAAATGACCGATGGCGACAGCTTAGGAAAAAAGCTGGCTGAGAAATCCATCACACTCTATTGCGGCTTTGATCCGACCGCCGACAGCCTGCATATCGGCAGCCTGGTGCCGATTCTGGTGTTAAAGCGCTTCCAGCAAGCCGGCCATAAGCCGATTGCTCTGGTGGGCGGTGCAACCGGCATGATTGGTGACCCAAGCTTTAAAGCCACCGAACGCAAGCTCAATACCCCCGATATTATCGACAGCTGGGTAGGCAAAATCCGTAAGCAGGTAGAGCCGTTTTTAGACTTTACCGGCAGCAATGCGGCCATGATGGCTAATAACCATGACTGGTTTGGCAAAATGGATGTGCTGACCTTTTTGCGGGATATCGGCAAGCATT
>JBOFGM010000316.1:0-4130 GCA_051649105.1 Iodobacter sp.
GACTCGACACCTCAGTCATTCTGAAGTGGTTGCAAGATACATATCAATGCGAAGTGGTGACCTTTACCGCAGACCTGGGGCAGGGTGAAGAACTTGAACCCGCCCGCCAAAAAGCTGTGCAATTCGGTATCAAACCCGAAAATATCTTTATTGATGATTTGCGCGAAGAATTTGTGCGTGACTTTGTATTCCCCATGTTCCGCGCCAATACCATTTATGAAGGCGAATATCTGCTGGGCACCTCCATTGCCCGCCCGCTGATTGCCAAGCGTCAGATTGAAATTGCCAATTTAACCGGGGCCGATGCAGTCAGCCACGGCGCTACCGGCAAGGGTAACGATCAGGTTCGCTTTGAGCTGGGTTACTACGCTCTGCGTCCGGATATCAAAGTGATCGCGCCATGGCGTGAGTGGGATTTAAACAGCCGTGAAAAACTGCTGAGCTATGCCGAAAAACACGGCATTGATATTGCCAAGAAAAAGAATGGCGGCAGCCCTTATTCCATGGATGCCAATCTGCTGCATATTTCTTACGAAGGTCAGGCGCTGGAAAATCCGGCGGATGAGCCGGAAGAAGATATGTGGCTCTGGTCTGTCAGCCCGGAAAATGCCCCGGATGCCGCAGAATATATCGATCTGGAATATGAAGCGGGCGATATCACTGGCATCAATGGCGTTAAAATGAGCCCGGCTACCGTTCTGGCCGCCTTAAATCAGATTGGTGGCAAGCATGGTATTGGCCGTCTGGATCTGGTGGAAAACCGTTTTGTCGGAATGAAAAGCCGCGGCTGTTACGAAACACCGGGCGGCACGATTATGCTCAAGGCGCACCGCGCGATTGAATCCATCTGTCTGGACCGCGAAGTGGCTCACCTGAAAGATGAGTTAATGCCTAAATATGCCAGCCTGATTTATAACGGCTACTGGTGGGCTCCGGAGCGCTTGCTGCTGCAAACCATGATTGATGCCAGCCAGGCTCATGTAAATGGCTGGGTTCGCCTGAAGCTGTACAAGGGCAATGTCATCGTGGTTGGCCGTGATTCTAAAGAATCTTTATTTGATGCCAATATTGCCACCTTTGAAGATGATGGTGGTGCTTATAATCAGGCAGATGCAGCGGGCTTTATTAAGCTCAATGCCCTGCGTATGCGCATCGCTGCAAAATTACGTAAATAAGCAATACTGATTTGCCAACAAAGCCGGCTGATTGCCGGCTTTGTGCGTCCACACCGAGGATATATAATGCTTGAGGCTGTTAAAAATATTTCAGAGGAAACATTTGCCACCCTGTCGGTGTCCATCCTTTGTACCGGTCTCATCATCTATATGGGCTTTATTATTTACCGGCTGGCCAAAGATTCAAAAGCCGGAAAATACGGCTCCCTCGTTTTATTCTTTACCTTAGGTTTTGGGGTGTTTGGTTTTATTGTTAAAACCATATTGACCGAAGTCATTCAAAAATAAAGGAATTTACATGTCGCAAATTGATCATGTTTCAGTTGTTAAACAAGGCAATGTCTATTTTGACGGTTTATGCGTTTCACACACCCTGATTCTGGCCAATGGCGAAAAGAAAACAGTCGGCGTGATTCTGCCCTCCAAGCTCACCTTTAATACCGGTGCCGCAGAAATTATGGAAGTTGTTGCCGGCCGCTGCCTGGTGACTCTGGCCGGTGAAACCGAAGCCAGCACCTATACTGCAGGTCAAAGCTTTAATGTACCAGCCAACTCAAGCTTTTTGATTGAGACGCTGGAAACATTGCATTATGTCTGCCACTTTGCCTGAATCTGAATTTATTTAACCACTTACTTATAAGGAAGCGTTATGCCTTCTTTTGATATTACTTCCGAACTTGATATGGTTGCATTAAAAAATGCGATTGATGCCGTTGATCGCGTGATTAACAACCGCTTTGACTTTAAAGCCACCAGTGCCAAAGTGGAATTAAATGAAAAAGATGAAACCATTACTCTGCATGGTGACTCCAATGCACAGCTGGATCAGATTAAAGATATCTTATTTCCGGCCTTAGAAAAAAAAGAAGCCGACAGCAGCAAACGTCTGGAAAGCGGCGATATTCAGAAAATTTCCGGCAATAAAGTAAAAGTCGTATTAAAGATTAAAGCGGGTATTGATCAGGATTTAGCCAAGAAAATCATTAAGCTGATTAAAGATGATAAGTTAAAAGTGCAAGCCGCAATTCAGGGTGATACAGTGCGCGTAACAGGTAAAGACCGTGATGTACTGCAAGCCGTTATCGCGTTAATGAGAAAATCAATTTCTGACTTCCCGCTGCAATACCAAAACTTCCGCGACTGATAATCAGGATCAGGGTGGCATGGCCACCCGTAAAATGAACTGGACCAACCGACAATCTGCCCTGATTACCCTGCTTGCCATGCTGTTTGGTCTGGGCATGATCTTTATCCTTGCCTATCAGGTTAACAGCAGCTACCGCGTCGAAATACAGCGTGCCAATAGTGAAGCGGATCATCAGGCTGGTGAAATAGCCTCGCAAATCAGCGGATCATTAAGAGAAGCCGATATTGTCTTAAAAGATATCAGCGACCGCATTACACCGGAAGATCTCTCCAGCGCTGAGCGCGGGGAAATGCGCAATAAAGAAATTCAGAATCTTTTGCTGGATAAGCTGGTACAAATTCGCCAGGCCGACAATATTGCCCTTGTCAGCAGCAACAGCGCCATCAATCACCGGGCCATTGATGCGCCTGGCAATGGGCAGTTGATTAATCATGATTATTTTCAGCTGATCCGCAACAATCCCTACCATGAAAAAATCTATGCCCGCTTAAACAGCCACAGCCGCAATACCGGTATTGTGGTGGCCCGCCGCATAGAAAACAGCAAAGCCGAATTCTCCGGCCTGATTGTGGCCAGCATCACCCGCAATTACTTTGATACATTGCTCAGCCAATTGCATCTTGGCCAAAATGGCCAGGTTCTGCTGCTTGATCAGCATAAAAACATTCTGGCTCTCTACCCCGCCAGTGCGGAGCCTGCTCTGCTGGATAATCAGACCATTCAGAATTTAATGAATGGCAAAGAAACATCGGCATTAATTAATCAACCTAAAAATATCAGCAGCTACCATCAGATTGAAGGTACCCCATTTCTGGTGGTGGCCAGCATTGCTTCCGCCGACTATTTACAGCGCTGGCGGACCAATTCGCTGTATTACTTATTTGGTGGCAGCACTTTATTAATTATGGCCCTGCTGATGTGTTATTTTTTCTGGCGCTCTCACCGTCTAACACAGAATTTACATAAGAAAGAGCGGCATTTAAATGCCAGTGAAGCACGTTTCCGGCAAATGATTGAATCCAGCCCGGTAGCCATTGTGCTGGCCCGGATGCCGGATTTCTTTATTACCTATATTAATCAGCACGCCGCCGAGTTATTTAATCAGACTCAGGCCGGCGCCCTGTCTATGCGGGCGTTTGAATTATATAAAGTCAGGCAGCATTTTACCGACCAGGTTAAAAATATTCAGGCCGGCCTTAGCCAGCAAAATATTGAAGTGCTGATGCAGCAAAAAGACGGCCAGCCCTTTTGGGGCAGCTTATCGCTTTCTTTAAGTGAAACAGCAGAATCGAGCACACTGATGATTGGAATCAGCGATATTACGGCCAAGAAACAACTGGAAACCGAATTACAGCATCGTGCCACCATTGACGGCCTTTCTGGCTTATTTAACCGCAGTTATTTTACCGAACGCGCCAATCATGAAATTGCCCGCGCCAAACGTAATCAACAGCCGCTGGTGGTGATTATGCTGGACATCGATCACTTTAAACGGATCAATGACAGCTGGGGCCATGATATTGGTGACAAGGCCATTCAAAGCCTGGCCGAACTGTGCCGCAGCACCCTGCGGGATATTGATCTGATCGGCCGTATCGGCGGAGAAGAATTTGCCATTTTACTGCCAGAAACGGCGCTGGAGCAGGCTTTCCCGGTGGCGGAGCGCTTACGGCAGCGAATTGAGGCGCTGCGAATCAGCTTGCCGGACAATCAGTTATTAAACTTCACCGCCAGCTTAGGTTTAAGTATTCTTGTGCCGGACGATCAAAAAATTGACCGCATTCTTAAGCGTGCCGACCAGGCGCTTT
>JBOFGM010000317.1:0-4038 GCA_051649105.1 Iodobacter sp.
TCCCGCTTGCTATAGCGCGCTTCCAGCCAGAGAGCCCAGGCCATTTGCCGCAGCTTACCGGCCGGGCTTTTGGTATTCAGCCGGTATTTTAACCGGGCCAGCTGCATGGTCAGGGTGGACGCGCCCTGTTTGGCTCCGCCGCCATAGGTGGCGGTTATGGCGCGCAGCAGGGACACCGGATTCACGCCGGGATGCCAATAAAACCAGCGGTCTTCTTGTAATTTAACCGCTTCAATTAATAGCGGAGAGAATTGATCCAGCGCCAGCCAAAGGCGGTAGCGCTGATCGGGGGCTAAGGTCAGCCTGAGCAGCTGGCCATCTTGCGCCAGCACGGCGGTAGAGCCGGCCACCGCCAGTGAGTCATGCGGCCACAGCCTCAGGCCGGCCAGCGGGGCCAGAATCAGCAGGCTGATCAGTAAGATGCGCCTTAAGTATTTAGACAACGCGGATCCTGGTTTTAAGCGGTGGTCACCCGTACCTGACCCGCGCAGAGATTGTTGATTTCCTGCAGCAGGCTATCCGCCTGATCGGCCGGCAGCTGCAACTGTAAAAAGGCTTCGATATTGCTGTAATGCACACCAGAGACCACGCCTTCTTTTTGCGCCACAAAGCGGCGTACCCGCCCTTCGTCGGCAAAGGGCAGGGCAATTTCAATATCGCTTTGGCTGACGGCCGTAATATAAGTCGCCTCCAGCAGCGCCGTGGCAATGGCATCGGTATACGCCCGGGTCAGCCCGCCGGCCCCCAGTTTAATCCCGCCAAAATAGCGCACCACCACACCCAGAACCCCGTCCAGATGTTTATGTTGCATCACTTGCATAATGGGCCTGGCGGCCGTGCCGGAGGGTTCACCATCGTCATGCATGCCCGATTCACCGCCAGCCAGCAGCGCCCAGCAAATATGCCGCGCTTCCGGATGCTGCTTCCAGTAGTTATCCACCAGCAGCAAGGCTTCCGCCCGGCTGGCCACCGGGTGGATATGGGCGATAAAGCGGCTTTTTTTAATAATGATTTCTGCAGAAACCGCAGTAGCAATAGAGGTCGTCATGCCGCTATTTTAACAGGGAGCAGAAAGAGCGCGCTGCTTTCCACTCCCTCCCAGGTCAGGGCTTGGTAATCTCCAGCTTACCGGCCACACCGCGGCCTTGCAGTCTGGGGCGGTACATCCCTTCGGCAAAGGGGGCCGGAGTCTGGAATACCCCGGTATGGGTGGCCCGCAGCCGATAAACAAAGGTGGCGGCGTCTTTGCCAATGGTGCCGTACAGCACCATCCGGTCTTCGCGCAGATCCAGATAACCGGGGTGCCAGGTGGATTGTTTTTCGCCCACCGGAGACTGCCATGCCGGCTGTTCTGCGCCTTCTTCCATGTTTTCACTGGTCTCTGCGGCTTTGGCGGCCGGCACAATTTCTACGCCACCGGGCAGCAATTCAACAATGGCCATTTGCGACGAGGCTTCATCGGCCCGCAGACGTAAGCGCACCAGAAATTCCTCGCCCATTTTTACCTTGCTGATGGCTTTACCGCTCAGATCGGTATATTCGCGGATAATCTCCACCCCCTGCTTAATGGCGGCAGCGGGCGGGGTTTTATCAAATCCGCTTTCTGCCAGCAGATAAAAGCCGGGCAAACTGCCTTCTTTAGTAAAGCGCACCCGGTGTGTATTTTGCGATAAGGCCGCGCCATTACCGGCCCGGGTGGCCTTGCCGGTTTTATCTACTTCAAACAGCGCAAAGTTGCCGCCGTTATGGCCAAAAGCCTCTAAACCCAGCATCAGATAAGCGGCAGAGAGCGAGTGATATTGCTGATCGCTGATGGCCTTGCCCAGCTGGGTCAGCTCGCTGGCCGGCACACTGCCCAGTTGCTCTTTAAAGTGGCGGGATAATAAATACAGCCGCAGGGCATCGTGGACCAGCGGATCGTAATAGATTCCCGCTGCCGGCGGTTTTTTGCTGCTTAAAAGCCATGGCACGTTTTTCAGCAGATTTTTAGCCAGCGCATCCTGTTTTAACAGCTTATAGCTGGCCGCCAGATAGGCCGCAGTCAGATCCTGCTGCCAGACTTTGGCATGATGCGCTTCCAGCTCCTGCGTCAGCATGGCGATCATTCCGCTGCTCATGGTGCCCTGACGGGTCAGCAGATAAATGGCATAGGCCCGTTCACGCGCTTCACCCAGGTTTTCACTGCTGCCGGTGGCCATTGCCGACAGCCAGGCATTGCTTCTGGCCAGCATATCGGCCGGAACCGGCAGGCCGCGCTCTTTGGCTTCCACCAGATAATGCACGGCATAGACCGAGGCAAAGCGGGAGATATCCGGGTTCGCAGCCCACAGCCCAAAACTGCCGTCTTCATTTTGCCGCTCAGATAAAGCCTGAATCAGCTTATTAAAGGCGGTTAGCGTGTGATCTTGCTCTGGCAGCAGCAGGGCAGGGAAACCTTTACTGATCACCTGCTCGGTGCAGCTATAGCCATAGCCATCCAGATAGGCGGCCAGCCCCTGCGCCCAAACCATGGGCGAGCCGGCCACGGCGGCAGAAACCTTGCGGTATTCACCAAACAGGCTGCGGCTGAGCGCCACTTCTTCTGATCCCTTATCAAAGTGACCGGTGGTCAGCCGGGTTGAGTAGGGTACGGCCGGGCGGATACTGACCGCGTCGCGGGCAACGCCTTGCTTGCCGCCACTGCTGGCGGTAAAGCGCAGGCCGCCGGAGCCTAAAACGGGGTTGGCGCGTAAGCGGAACTCGGCATTGCCTTCGCGCTGACCCTCAATTTGCAGGTTTTGCTGGCTGGCAGACAGCAGGGTAAAGGCTTTATCGGCATCCAGCTTAATGGCAACGGCCGCTTTTCCTGGCGAGCGCAGATTATTAAACACGCCCACGCTGACGGTAAATTCATCCCCCGGAGCCAGGGCATAGGGGACATTGGGGCTGAGGATTAAATCACCGCGCACCTGGCTGCTGCCTTCAAAGACGCCTATTTTATCCGGCGTCACGGCAATGGCGATCAGCCGCAGCTTGCCATTAAAGGTGTCCGGCACGGTATAACTCAGGGTTTTGCCTTGTGGCCCCACCTCGGTGATGCCTGACCACCAGGCCACGGCAGGCTGACGTTTGCGCTTAAACGGGTTGAGATGTTTGCCCAGCTGGCCGGCCGCATCGCCACCGGGTGCCGCTCCCTGCATCAGGCGGGAGAACTCCGGCAGAATCAGATCCAGAATCTGGCTGGTGCGCACATCCAGGGCCCGTTTCTGGAAGAAGAAATCCAGTGGTGCTGGCGTGCGGTAGCGGGCCACCTGCAAGATGCCTTCGTCCACGGCAAAGACCACCACACGGGCCGTTTGATTACTGCTGACCTTCATTTCCAGCTTTTGCCCGGGTTTGACTTCTTTGGGGTTGCTGATTTTTACATCCAGCCGCCGGGCATCTAAGTTCACCACAAAGGGCACCACGCCATAGGACAGCGGGCTCATAAAGATTTCATCGGACGCCGGGTTTCTGACAAATTGCACCGTGATATAGCCATTGCCTTCAAAATCTTTGGGCAGGGTGATTTTTTGTACCGAGCTGGTGGTATCGGCCTTAAACCAGATATGGCTGTAGACCTTATCCCGCTCAATGGTAATCAGCCCGGAGCCGGTATAAGGCGCACGGATATTGACTTCAATGGTTTCACCGGGCTTATAGTCTTTCTTATTTAATGTCAGTTGCAGCTCGGCATTGCGCTCCAGCGAGCGGGCAATATTGGCCGCACCCACCACGGTATATTCGATCCGGTTCAGCTCGTTGCCGTCCTGCCCGCGGATCACCAGCGCAAAATCGCCTGGCTCGGCCGTTGGCAAGGGCAGATCGCTGCCGCCGGCTGGCAGCTGAAGGGGTTTAGTATCGCGGTTGATTTCTTTTTTACGCGATTGATATTTGTAACTGCCATCGGGTTGTTTAACCAGCACCGACACATATTTGCGCTCCACCCAGCTCAGGCTGAGCTGCTCTGCGGCAATCGGTTTCAGATTGGGGGCAATGGCCTGCCAGTGGCTGCTGCGT
>JBOFGM010000318.1:0-6310 GCA_051649105.1 Iodobacter sp.
AATAATCAATTGCCAGCTGCGCACGGGGGTCACTGCTGGCCTGCAGCACACGCATATCACTGCTGATACCGGATAAACCCAGCAGGCCTGATCGCTTATACAGCAGCTCTTCTACTTGCTGTGTGCTTAATCCTTCCTGCTGCAGCAAATATAAAACCACACCGGCGTCCAGACGGCCGGCACGCGTGCCCATCATCAGGCCATCCAGTGCGGTAAAGCCCATGCTGCTGGCGATACTTTTGCCATTTTGCACCGCGCACATACTGGCACCGTTCCCCAGATGGGCAATCACAACTTTTCCTGCGGACACTTCGGGCTCTTGCTGCTGTAAGACCGAAGAGACATATTCATACGACAGCCCGTGAAAGCCATAGCGGCGGATGCCGCGTTCAAAGCAGGCGTAGGGCAGGCCAAACAGTTGATTCAGATCGCTCTGGCTACGGTGAAATGCCGTATCAAAGCAGGCCACTTGCGGCAGATGGGGCATGGTTTCTGCCAGCGCATTAATCGCCGCCAGATTATGCGGCTGGTGCAAGGGGGCCAGCGGGGTCAGTGCATCCAGCGCGCTGATCACGCCGGGAGTCAGTAAGATGGGTGCCGCATAGTGGGCGCCACCATGCACCACGCGATGGCCGACGCCTTGTAATTTGATACCCGGATATTGCTGGCGCAACAGATTAAGAATCGCCTCAAGGCAAGAGGCATGATTGTTTTCATCTTCTGCCGCCCAGGTTTCATCGGCCAGAATCTGTCCCAGATGATCTTTGGCAATAAAGTGCGGTGTATTCCCAATGCCTTCCACCTGCCCCTTGGCCTTCAGATATAAATCACTGTCCGGCTCATACTCAAAAACAGAAAACTTCAGGCTGGATGACCCGGCATTGATCACCAGAATCGACTTAGTCATGGTGTTTGCTCTGTATTGGCGTTAGCGATTAAGCAGGCGATCGCAATGGAGGCCAGCTTGGTACGGTCATTATCGGCACGGCTGGTCAGCACAATTGGCACGCGCGCACCCAGAACAATGCCGGCCGCATCCGCATTGCTCATAAAGGTCAGTTGTTTGGCCAGGATATTGCCGGCTTCCAGATCGGGAACCAGCAAAATATCGGCGTCGCCGGCCACGGGCGATTTGATTTTTTTAATCCGGGCAGATTCATAGCTGATGGCGTTATCCAGCGCCAGCGGCCCATCCAGCAGGGCTCCGGTAATCTGGCCACGGTCGGCCATTTTGCACAGGCTGGCGGCTTCCAGCGTGGACATAATTTTGGGCGTAATGGTTTCTACCGCCGACAAAATAGCCACTTTGGGCTGGGCAATCCCCAGAATATGGGCCAGATTAATGGCGTTCTGACAGATATCCAGTTTGGCCAGCAGGTCGGGGTAAATATTGATCGCCGCATCGGTGACCAGCAGGATCTTATGGTAAGTCGGCACATCCAGAATAAAGGTATGGCTGATCCGGCGCTCGGTGCGCAGGCTGCTTTTAACCACCGCACTCATCAGCTCATCGGTATGCAGGCTGCCTTTCATTAAAATAGTGGCTTCGCCGGAGGTAATCAGCTCAACGGCACGGCTGGCAGAGGCATGGCTGTGCGGCGTGTCTTCGATTCTGAATCCGGTAATATCCAGGTGAAATTGCTCTGCCACCGCCAGAATTTTGCTTTTTGGGCCGACCAGAATCGGATGAATCAGGCGCTGGGCGGAGGCATCGACCGCGGCACGCAGGGACGATTCATCGCAAGGATGGGCAATCACCACGGTAAAGGCCGGCATGGCCGCACAACGATCCAGCAGCACTTCAAAGGCATTATGCGTTTGCACACTGACAAGACCCGCATCCGGGCGGGTTAAGGAAATTTTTTCGGTGGGCGCAATCACCCGGGCAATACCGGTCATCAGTGTCTGACCATGCTGATTACGGCAAAGACAGTCAAAACTGACGCTATGGTCTTCCTGATGTTTTTCTATGACCGTAATGCTGATATCCAGCGTGTCGCCCAGAATCGCGGCCGCATGAAACTGCAGATTTTGCCCGGTATAAACGGTGCCGGGGCCAGGCAGTTTGCTGCCTAATAAACCAGAAATCTGGGCTCCCAGCCACATACTGGGGGCGGTGGCACCGCTGTAACCGGCCTGAGTGGCAAAGTCTGTTTCCAGATGGGTGGGGTTGAAATCATTCGCTACCGTAGCAAACAGCTGAATATCACGCTGCGACAGGGTGTGTTGTACGCTGGCTGTTTCGCCGGTTTCGATCTCATCAAAACAGCGGTTTTCTAAGGTGATGATACTCATTGTTTCCCCCGTTAAATGGTTTTAGCACAGGCCGTTTTGAATCTCAGCAGCGGGTCAGTCTGCTTACGATGTACTCTGTGCTGTTCGCCGTATCTGCTGCATTCGTTATAGGTAAGCTCTTGGTTTTCAAAGCATTAAAATACAGACTTATGCTGTGGTGCAACATAAGTATAGTGACAATATAATGCACCGCATGACATTTGCTTAGAATTGAGCCCGATTTTTACCATGAAAAATAGCCAGGACAGGGTTAAGCTGTCGGGCCGGATGTCACCGTGGTGTGCCGTGACACACCGGCAGATCAAGCCGGATCAGGACCTATGCCAGCAGGCCAGACGCTGCGGTTTAAATTAACGGGGTATTTCATGTCGGGCTTTTTGCCAGTTATCCAGTCATTATTAGATAACGATCTTTACAAATTCACGATGATGCAAGAAATATTGCACCATCAGCCTGAAACTCAGGCCTCTTATGCTTTTAAATGCCGCAATTTGCCAGAGCGGCCTTTGGCTCCATTAAAAAATGAAATTGAAGCGCAATTAGATCATTTATGTTCATTGCGTTTCAGCGAGCCCGAACTGGCTTATCTGGGTAAATTGCGTTTTATTAAATCTGACTTTGTGGATTTTCTGCGTTTATTTCAGCTGCAACGACGCTTTATCAGTATTAGCGTGCCTGCGGAGCAACCGGATTCATTAGAAATTCGTGTGGCCGGGCCTATGCTGCATTGCATGTTATTTGAAATTTATTTATTAGCTATTGTGAATGAAATTTACTTCCGGCAATTTCCTCAGGAAGAGGCACTGGCTATTGGCCGCCAGCGTTTGCAGGCCAAACTGGATACGCTGAAAACCTTGTCATCCCAGCCTTTGCCGGCGAATCCCTTTGTCTTTTTTGATTTTGGCACCCGGCGGCGTTTTTCTAAAAGCTGGCATGCAGAAATGGTGGGCATTCTGGCTAAAGAAGCCACGCCGTATTTTCGTGGCACCAGCAATGTGTTATTGGCGATGCAATATGGCGTTACGCCAATTGGCACTATGGCGCATGAATATTTCCAGGCCTTTCAGTGCTTTGGCTCCCGTTTACGCGATTTTCAGAAAAATGCGCTGGAGCATTGGGTGCGGGAATATCGCGGGGACCTGGGCATTGCCCTGACCGATGTGGTGGGGACGGATGCCTTTTTACGGGATTTTGATCTTTATTTCTGCAAGTTATTTGATGGCTTGCGCCATGATTCCGGTGATCCTTTTGAATGGGGCGAAAAGGTGATTGCCCACTATATCAAAATGAATATTGATTACGGCACTAAGCAATTAGTATTCAGCGATGGTTTAACGATGGAAAAATCGATTGAACTATATCGGCACTTTGCCTGCCGAACACGGACAGGTTTTGGTATTGGCACGCATTTATCTAATGATTGTGGCCAGGTGCCGCTGCAAATTGTGATGAAGCTGGTCTCATGCAATGGTCAGCCGGTGGCTAAAGTCAGTGATTCACCGGGCAAAGGGATGTGTGAGGACGAGCATTTTCTTAATTATCTGTGCGATGTATTTCAAATTACCCGCCACTGAGCGGCTTTAGTGCGGCTTTAAAAAAAGGTGCAGACATGCAATTAATACATCTCCTTTCTTATTATGCATAGTGCTAAGATAGCAGGCTTCAATATGCTTGATAGGTCACTCTGCTTTTTGCAGATCATTTATGCTTTTTGAAACTAATCGTTCCTTTTTGGCGTCTTTGCCGCGTTTTGCGCAAGACCCCGCTCATTTCCAGACCTTACTGACTACCGTGGCTTTTCGCGAAAAGCTGCTTGAATTAATTAGTAAGGCACAGACACGTATTTATATTACGGCGCTGTATTTGCAGGAAGATGAGGCGGGAGCGCAAATTCTTGCGGCTCTTTATGCCGCACGCGAGCGCCGCCCGGAGCTGGATATCCGGGTTTTTGTCGACTGGCACCGCGCTCAGCGCGGGCTGATCGGTGCCGGGGCTCAGGCAGGCAACTCGGCCTGGTATCAGCGGGTGCGCTCTGAGCATGAACAAAATGTGCCGGTGTATGGTGTGCCGGCGCAAACCCGCGAGCTGTTTGGCGTATTGCATCTGAAAGGCTTTATTTTTGATGACACGGTGGTTTACAGCGGTGCCAGCCTAAATAATGTGTATCTGCATGTGGGCGATCGCTATCGCTATGACCGTTACCATGTGATTCAGAATGCGGCTCTGGCCAATAGCATGGTCAGCTTTTTGCAGACGGAGTTTTTAAACAGCAGCGCGGTTTATCGCCTCGATTTAGAGCCCGTTCCCAGCACGAAACAAATCAGTCCGGATATCCGCCAGCTGCGTCAGCGGCTTAAATCGGCACAATATACGGTGCCGGCTGAGTCGGTTTCGGGTCTGGCGATTACACCGGTTATGGGTGTGGGCAAACGCAATCCGTTAAACCGTTTAATTATTAAATTACTCGGCGCGGCGCAGTCGCATGTACAGATTTGTACCCCTTATTTTAATTTGCCGCGTACCGTGATTAAAGAAATTAACCGGTTGCTGCAAAGAGGCATTAAGGTCGATATTATCGTTGGTGAAAAAACGGCCAATGACTTTTATATTCCGGTTACTGAGCCGTTTAAAACCATCGGCGCATTACCTTATTTATATGAAACTAATTTGCGCCGGTTTGCCAAAGTGCATCAGCTGGATATTTATCGCGGCCAGCTTAATTTGCGTTTATGGAATGATCCCGGCCATAGTTATCATTTAAAAGGACTATGGATTGACGATGATTATATTCTGCTGACCGGCAATAATCTGAATCCGCGCGCTTTTAGCCTGGATTTAGAAAACGCTTTGCTGATTCATGATCCAAAGCAGGAATTAAAAGAGCAATTGCAGGAAGAAAAAGCGGCTATTGCGGAGAACACCACCCGGATTGGCTATTATCGCGATCTGGAAACCGTGCTGGATTATCCGCCGCCGGTTAAAAAGCTGTTAACCCGCTTATCGCGTTTCCGCGCTGACCGGCTGGTTTCCCGCTTACTGTAATTATGCTGCGCCCTAAAAAAACCACGGTGAACAGACCGTGGTTTTTTTGTCGCTGCAATTTACTTCCAGATCACCAGACAGTGGTTTTTCTTGCCGCGGCGCAGCAGGGTATAGCTGCCATAACGGCGGTCGGCTTCGCTGAAGTTATAAGTCAGCTCCGTGACCTTAGCCCCATTGATAATCACCGCTGCGCTTTCAATAAAGCCGCGCGCCTGGCTTTTGGATGAAGCCAGTTCACCCGCCACCAGTGCATCCAGCAGGCCGGTTTGCTCCTTGCTGATTTCAATATGCGGCAGGCCATCGAGGGCCAGCTGCTCAAAGTCATCCATGGTCAAGGATTGCTGATCTTCTGAAAACAGGCTTTGGCTGATACGCTGCGCAGCGATGACGGCGGCTTCACCGTGCACCAGTGTGGTAACTTGTTCGGCCAGAATACGCTGGCCTTCCGGCTTGCCGGCAGAGGCCAGATCGGCCGCTTCAATCGCGTCGATTTCGCTGGTGCTTAAAAAGGTAAAGTAGCGCAAGAATTTATAAACATCGGCATCCGCCGTGGTCAGCCAGAACTGGTAAAACTTATACGGTGAGGTCTTTTTAGCATCCAGCCAGATGGTGCCGCTTTCGGTTTTACCAAATTTAGTGCCATCGGATTTGGTGACCAGCGGCATAGTCAGGCCAAAAACCTGCTGTTGATTCATCCGGCGGGTCAGATCGGTACCGGCCGTGATATTGCCCCACTGGTCGGAGCCGCCAATCTGCAGCTCACAGCCGTATTGCTTGTTCAGCTCAACAAAGTCATAGCCTTGCAGCAGGCTGTAGGTGAATTCGGTAAAAGAAATACCGGCATCATCACGGTTAATCCGCTGTTGCACGGCTTCTTTTTTGATCATGGCATTCACAGAGAAATGCTTGCCGATATCCCGCAAAAAGGTCAGCACATCCATTTTGCCAAACCAGTCAGGGTTATTAGCCATCA
>JBOFGM010000319.1:0-6352 GCA_051649105.1 Iodobacter sp.
CGCTATTTTTATCTGAAACACCGTAATGAGCCGCGTGGTATCGGCGGTATTTTCTTTGATGATTATAATGCGGGCGGTTTTGACGCCAGTTTTGCCATGATGCAAAGCGTGGGTAATGCTTTTCTGACTGCTTATCTGCCGATTGTTGAGCGGCATGAAGATGCAGAATACGGCCAGCGCGAGCGGGACTGGCAGGCTTATCGCCGCGGCCGGTATGTGGAATTTAATCTGGTGTTTGATCGTGGCACTTTATTTGGTCTGCAGTCGGGCGGACGTACCGAATCGATTCTGATGTCGATGCCGCCGGTGGTGAACTGGCGCTACGATTACCAGCCTGAGCCGGGCAGCCCTGAGGCGCGTTTATACAGCGATTTCTTATGCGACCGGGATTGGCTGGTAAGCTGATCCGCTATGGCTGAGGTCCGGCCGGTGCCCCGTTGATGGGCAACTGCCGTCAGCTCAGTCTGACTCTGCTGTGCAGGGCAGAAGCGCTGGCCATAACTTTTTGCAGATAAGTGATGGTCAGCGATCTGTTTTGTATTTTCTTTTTTTGCTAAAAAAATACAGCGGCTATGTTTTAACCCGGCGGGCAGCTCGCTTTCAAGTTATTAATCCTGTATCCCTTTTTAAAAAATAGATTAGCAATAAATACATCTGTTTTATTTTGCTGCTGCAGGGTAATTTATTATCAGTTTTTTTATTTAATAAAAAGAAGATTCGTATTAGCATGGTAAGCCTCTGCTTTTATTTATAGTCAGGCGTAAATAAAAATATTCATCGCGTTTTAATAATAAATGAACTCATTGCTGATGAATTAGTAAATTTAATTAAATTAATTGGTTGCTAAAAATAATTATGCCTCTGCTGGCATGGTCTGCTTTGCATATATTGCTGGTAATGTTGTATTTTTAGGTGATATTGCTGCATAAACCTCATTTTGTCGCTTATTTACTAATACCTTCTTTCAGGCAGGAATCTGTGCGAATGAATGACCTGCTGCATATATATATTTATAGCTATCAATGATTAATTTATCTGGCCGAGGGTTTCAGATTAAATAGCCACGCAGATCATTTTATTAAAAATGGCCCGCTGAAACAGGGCCCTGTTTTTTATTATTTCAGGGGTGCAAGGGGTGGGAATTCTGCCGGTGGGGTTTAAGCCGGGAGGTGAGATCTTACATCTGACGGCCAGCCGCCGGTTTTGCTTTCTTTTGAGCTTTTTTTTGCTTTTGTAATAAGTCAGTAATGTGCGTAAGTAAAAACCCTCATGAAATTAATGCGGAGATATACGGGATTTCCTGATTGAAAACATTGCCCCGCTGCGTGTTTGGCATATAGAATCAAGGCCATTTCGCCGAAAATTTCTGCTTTCCCCTAAGGGTTTTGTGATGCATCGACAAGGCTGGTTAAAGGGCACGCTGTATAGCCCGACGTTCGAACAGGATAGTTGTGGCTTCGGCCTTATTGCACAAATGGATGACAAGCCATCGCACTGGCTGGTTTCCACCGCAATTAGCTCTCTTGCATGTTTAACGCACCGCGGTGCTGTTGCCGCCGATGGAAAATCGGGCGATGGCTGTGGTTTGTTATTTCGAAAACCGGATGGTTTTTTGCGTGCCGTTGCCGCGGAAAACAGCTTTACGGTTGCTGACGAATACGCCGTAGGGATTGTTTTCTATAGCGCAGAAGCGACCTTAACCCGGCTTTTTGCAGCCATGGAGGAGCAAGGTTTATCGGTTGCGGGTGTCCGCAGTGTGCCGGTTAATGTTGAAGCCTGTGGTGAATATGCATTACAAACGCTGCCACAGATTGGTCAGCTTTTTGTCAATGCACCGGAAGGCATGACCAGCCAGGTATTTGAGCGCAAGCTCTACCAGGCGCGTCGTGTGGCAGAAAAAGCCAATACAGACGATGCGGCATTCTATATGCCGACACTCAGCCCGCATGTGCTGTCTTATAAAGGACTGGTCACACCGGATAATCTGCCTGAGTTTTATCTGGATCTGAAAGACCCTCGTTTTGAGTCGTCCCTCGCGGTTTACCACCAGCGTTTCTCGACCAATACCTGGCCACAGTGGAAGCTGGCTCAGCCTTTCCGCTATATGGCGCATAACGGCGAAATTAATACGCTGCACGGCAATCGTTTATGGGCCAAGGCGCGTGAAGCGATCATGGACAGCGAGCTGCTGGAAATGGACACAGTTCGTCCGATTGTTCAGACCAATGGTTCTGACTCCATGTCGATGGACAATATGCTGGAAGGCCTCCTGATGGGCGGCATGGATGTATTCCGTGCTTTCCGTATGCTGGTGCCGCCTGCATGGCAAAACGTGGACAGCAATGACCGCGATTTGCGCGCATTTTATGAATACAACTCGATGCATATGGAGCCATGGGATGGTCCGGCCGGTATTGTCTGGACCAATGGCCGCTATGCCGGCTGTGCGCTGGACCGTAATGGCCTGCGTCCGGCGCGTTATGTGATTACTAAAGACCGCCATCTGACCATTGCCTCTGAAATTGGCGTCTGGGGCTATAAGCCGGAAGATGTGGTGAAAAAGGGCCGGGTTAAACCAGGTCAGATTGTGGCTGTTGATTTAAGCAATGGTGAGTTCCTTGATACCGAGACCATTGATAACCGTCTTAAAACGGCTCAGCCTTACCGTGCCTGGGTAAAAAAACATGCCCAGCATTTAGAGCTGGCGGTGGATGATTCTCCGTTGCCGGAAATGACGGCTGCTGAGCTGGTGACCTATCAGAAGCAATTCCAGCTGACTTTTGAAGAGCGTGATCAGATCTTGCGCGTACTGGCAGCCGATGGTCAGGAAGCGATTGGTTCGATGGGGGATGACACGCCAATGGCGGTCTTATCCACCAAAGTGCGCTCGCCTTATGATTACTTGCGTCAGCAATTTGCCCAGGTGACCAATCCGCCGATCGATCCGATCCGCGAAGCCATTGTGATGTCGCTTAATACCTGTTTTGGGCCGGAACGGAATCTGTTTAAAGAAACAGAATTTAACGCCAGCCGTCTGGAAGTGCGCTCACCGGTCTTGTCGTCAGATAAGTATGAATCGCTGACCACCATGCCGGATTCGGATTACAAGCCTGCTTTCTTTGATATTACGTTTAACCCCGCTGAAACCACGTTAAAAGCTGCGATCGAAGCATTGCGCAATGATGTGCTCAGCAGCGTGCGCGACGACAAAACCGTCGTGGTGGTTTTAAGCGATAAAAATATTCAAAAAGGTCGTTTACCGATTCCAGCGCTGTTTGCCGTGGGTGCGGTACACCATGCGCTGGTGAATGCCGGTTTACGCTGCCTGACCAATATTATTGTTGAAACGGCAACGGCCCGTGATCCGCATCATTTCGCCTGCCTGGTGGGTTACGGTGCCACTGCGGTGTTCCCTTACCTGGCTTACCACACGATTAAAGAGCTGGTGGATATTGGTCAGCTTGATACCTCGCTGGTTCAGGCGACCTGTAATTTCCGTAAAGGGATTAATAAAGGGCTGTTGAAAATCTTATCCAAGATGGGGATTTCAACCGTTGCCTCTTATCGCGGCTCGCAATTGTTTGAAGCCGTGGGCGTGAATGAAGAAGTGGTCGAAATGTGCCTGAATGGCACAGTTTCGCGGATTTCCGGCGCTAATTTTGCCGATTTTGAATCCGATCAGGCCAAGCTGAATAAGCTTGCTTTCAATACCATGCGCCCGATTGCTCAGGGTGGCTTGCTGAAGTATGTCTTTGGCGAGGAATACCACGCTTACAATCCGGATGTGGTGATGCAGCTGCAAAAAGCAGTGCAAAACGGTGATTACAAGGAATACCGCAAATATGCGGATCTGGTGAATCAGCGTCCGGTGGCTATGCTGCGCGATTTGATGGGCTTAAAGCTCGATGCCGGCAAGGCGATTCCGATCGATGAAGTGGAATCCGTTGAAGAGATTCTGAAGCGCTTTGATTCGGCCGGTATGTCTCTGGGTGCACTGAGCCCGGAAGCGCATGAAGCACTGGCAGAAGGGATGAACCGCCTGGGCGGTCGCTCGAATTCGGGTGAAGGTGGCGAAGATCCTGCGCGTTACGGCACGGTCAAAATGTCCAAGATCAAGCAAGTGGCTTCCGGCCGCTTTGGTGTGACACCGCATTATCTGGTGAACGCTGAAGTCTTGCAGATTAAGGTGGCTCAGGGTGCTAAGCCCGGTGAAGGCGGCCAGCTGCCAGGTGATAAGGTCAGCCCGCTGATCGCTCGCCTGCGTTGCTCCAAACCTGGCATTTCTTTGATTTCACCGCCTCCGCATCATGATATTTATTCGATTGAAGACTTGGCTCAGTTGATTTTCGATCTGAAACAGGTCAATCCGGATGCGCTGGTATCGGTGAAGCTGGTGGCTGAACCGGGTGTGGGCACGATTGCGGCCGGTGTGGCCAAGGCTTATGCCGATCTCATCACCATCTCGGGTTATGACGGTGGTACCGGTGCATCGCCACTGGCCTCGGTTAAATATGCCGGCACGCCGTTTGAGCTGGGTTTAACCGAAGCGCAGCAGGTTTTACGTGCCAATGGCCTGCGTGGCCGGGTGCGGATGCAGGCCGATGGCGGCTTAAAAACCGGTCTGGATGTGGTGAAAGCGGCCATGATGGGCGCTGAAAGCTTCGGCTTTGGTACCGGCCCTATGGTTGCGCTGGGCTGCAAATTCTTGCGGATTTGTCACCTGAATAACTGTGCTACCGGTGTGGCGACGCAGGAAATCAAGCTGCGCTCGAAATACTTTATTGGTCTGCCAGAAATGGTGGTGAATTACTTTACCTTTATTGCGCAAGAAACCCGTGAATGGATGGCTGCGCTGGGTGTGCGCAAGTTATCTGATTTAATCGGCCACAGCGATATGCTGGAGCTGGCGGCAGGCGCCACCGAAAGACAAGGCCGCCTGAATCTGGGCGTGTTACTGAGCCAGGGGTCGATTCCTGAATCGCAGCCACGTTTCTGTATTGAAGCGCGTAATCCTTCCTTTGATAAAGGCGAGCTGGCTGAGCAAATGGTAAAAGACGCCATTGCCGGTATTCACAGCAAAACGCCACAAAAGTTTGAATATGCGGTGCGTAATATTCATCGCTCGATTGGTGCCCGTTTGTCTGGCGAAATTGCCAAGGCGCATGGCGCAGATGGCTTGCCGGATGAATGTCTGCATATCAGGCTGAATGGTTCTGCCGGGCAGTCGCTGGGTGTATGGAATGCCAAGGGCTTAACCATTGAGCTGGAAGGCGATGCCAATGATTACGTCGGTAAGGGCATGAATGGCGGCCGCGTGGTGATTTATCCTCCGCGCGCGTCTGAGTTTGAATCGCACACCGCCGTGATTGTCGGCAACACTTGTTTATATGGTGCGACAGGCGGTGAGCTGTTTGCTGCCGGTATGGCGGGTGAGCGTTTTGCGGTGCGTAATTCGGGTGCCAGCGCCATTGTGGAAGGGATTGGTGACCACGGTTGTGAATATATGACCGGTGGTTGTGTGATTGTGCTGGGCGAGACTGGCTATAACTTTGGTGCGGGGATGACCGGTGGTTTTGCGCTGGTTTACGATCCAAAAGAGAAGTTTGCTTACCGTATCAATAATGAGCTGGTTGATATTAATCTGATCAATGGCGAATCTTGCGGTGCAGTGCGCGCCTTCTTGCGCGGTAAGTTAGCCGAGCATGCCAAGCTGACCGGATCAAACCGGGCGATTGATATCCTGGCGAATTTTGACGAGGCTCAGGATAACTTCTGGCTGGTTAAACCCAAGGCCGCCAAGCTTGATGATCTCTTAAAAGACTAATTTGCAGAGAGTGGTTCAGTTTTGCAGGGTGAGCCAAATAACTTGCCCTGCTGATCTCTCCAATCCCCGAGGTTACCAGAATGTCAGATGTATTCCAGTTTATGAAGGTTGCGCGCAATCCGGGCGAAAAAGTAGAAGCAAGCGCACGTAAGATTGTCTTTAAGGAAATTTACCGCCCTCTGGGCAAGCCCGATGCTTCCGAGCAGGCGGGCCGCTGTCTGGGCTGTGGCAATCCCTATTGCGAGTGGGAATGTCCGGTTCATAACTACATTCCAAACTGGCTGAAGCTGGTGGATGAAGGTCGTTTATTTGAAGCGGCCGAGTTATCGCATAAAACCAATTCGCTGCCAGAAATCTGTGGCCGCGTCTGCCCGCAGGACCGCTTATGTGAAGGGGCCTGTACCTTAAATCAGGGCGGCTTTGGTGCGGTTTCGATTGGTTCGGTGGAAAAATACATTACGGATGAGGCCTTTAAACAAGGCTGGCGTCCGGATATGTCAGGCGTGGTTAAAACCAGCAAAAAAGTAG
>JBOFGM010000320.1:0-10419 GCA_051649105.1 Iodobacter sp.
GAACCGCCTCGAAGAGGCACCATGAGGTTTGAGGTCCAAGACCAGCAAAACGGCCAAACCGGTACTGCAGAAACTTGTACATCAAACTCGAAGCACCTTTTTACGCGACTTCTGCACCAACGGTCAAGTAAAATTCTAAAAATAGATCTATGGGCACAATAAAAAAACCACAGTCAAAAATAAGTAAACACACCATCTGCCTATAATGATGCACTTGAGAGCTTGAAAAAGAGCGGGATAGGACCAAAATGAATGTAAACCACATCAATTGGTAGAAAAATGCCTGCACAGCATCAAACCGATGCCGAACTTAATCAGCAATCGATACTCTCTCCTCCTCCTCCTCTGTGGCGCGTACTGCTGCTGAACGATGACTTTACACCTATGGATTTTGTCATCATTGTATTAGAAAAGTTTTTTGGAATGAACCGGGAGCGAGCGACACAAGTTATGCTTAAGGTTCACACTGAGGGGCGCGGAATGTGCGGGGTTTTTCCCAAAGATATTGCGTCTACAAAGGTCGCGGAAGTCAGCCAGTATGCCCGGCAACATCAGCAACCACTGCAATGCACAATGGAGGTTAACGAATGATCGCCCAAGAACTTGAAGTCAGCCTCCACATGGCCTTTACGGATGCGAGGCAAAAGCGCCACGAGTACATCACCGTGGAACATCTGCTGCTGGCACTGCTGGATAACCCTTCTGCTGCCGAAGTGCTGCGTGCCTGCGGTGCGCATATGGATGAGCTGCGCCGCTTGCTCGGAGACTTTGTCAAAGAGCACACGCCTGTTGTATCCGGGGACGGCGAAGTTGAAACACAGCCCACCATCGGCTTTCAACGCGTGATTCAGCGCGCCATCCTGCATGTACAGTCTTCCGGCAAGAAAGAAGTGACCGGCGCTAATGTGCTGGTCGCCATTTTTGGTGAAAAAGACAGCCATGCGGTGTACTACCTCCATCAACAGGCAATCACCCGTCTGGATGTAGTGAATTATATCGCCCATGGCATAGCTAAATCGGCCAGTGCCCAGCCGATTCCGCGTACAGAACAAAATGAAGAACACGAAGAAGAAGCCGCTGCCGGCGGGGCATTAAGCAGCTTTACCGAAAACTTAAATCAGCAGGCTGTGGCCGGACGCATTGACCCGCTGATCGGACGCGAACATGAACTGGAGCGTGTCATCCAGACTCTTTGCCGCCGCCGCAAAAACAACCCTTTACTGGTTGGCGAAGCAGGCGTGGGTAAAACGGCGATTGCAGAAGGGTTAGCCCGCCGCATCGTGGAAGGCAATGTGCCTGATGTGCTGAAAGACGCCACGGTATATGGTCTGGATATGGGAGCCTTACTGGCCGGCACCAAATATCGCGGCGATTTTGAACAGAGGCTGAAGGCGGTCATCAAGCAATTGCAAGAAGAACGCAATGCAATCTTGTTTATCGACGAAATTCATACTCTGGTCGGAGCGGGAGCCGCTTCGGGCGGCACGCTGGATGCGTCTAACCTGCTGAAACCTGCCTTATCCAATGGCTCGTTAAAATGCATTGGTGCGACCACCTATACCGAATATCGCGGTATTTTTGAAAAAGATAATGCCTTATCACGTCGTTTCCAAAAAATCGACGTTCCTGAACCGACCGTTGAACAGACCATTGAGATTCTGAAAGGTCTGAAAGATAAATTTGAACAACATCACGGCGTGAAATATACGCTGGCGGCATTAACTACAGCCGCTGAGCTTTCGGCCAAGTATATTAATGATCGTCATCTGCCGGATAAAGCCATTGATGTGATTGATGAAGCGGGTGCGGCACAAAAGATTTTGCCTAAATCCAAACAGAAAAAAACTATCAATAAACATGAAATTGAAGAGATCGTTGCCAAAATTGCACGCATCCCGCCAAAGAGTGTTTCTACCGACGACAGAAATACGCTGAAAACGCTGGAAAGTGATCTGAAGCATGTTGTTTTTGGCCAGGATAAGGCCATTGAATCGGTTGCCACGGCCATCAAGATGGCCCGTGCCGGCTTAGGCAATCCACAGAAACCTATTGGCGCCTTCTTATTCAGCGGCCCTACCGGGGTTGGTAAAACTGAAGTTGCCCGCCAGCTGGCCTACACCATGGGGATCGAGCTGCTGCGCTTTGATATGTCGGAATACATGGAACGCCATGCCATCAGCCGGCTGATTGGTGCTCCACCGGGATATGTGGGCTTTGAGCAAGGCGGTTTGCTTACAGAAGCGATTACCAAACACCCTTATTCGATTCTGTTGCTGGATGAAATCGAAAAAGCCCATCCGGATATCTTTAATGTGCTGCTGCAAGTCATGGATCATGGCACGCTGACAGACAATAACGGCCGTAAGGCAGATTTCCGCAATGTGGTGATTGTGATGACCACCAATACCGGCGCAGAAACCCTGAATAAATCGGTGATCGGCTTTACCACCAGCAAGCAGACCGGGGATGAAATGCAAGAAATCAAGCGCATGTTTACCCCGGAATTCCGCAACCGGCTGGATGCGATCATTCCATTTGCACCGCTTTCGCATGAAATCATCATGCAAGTTGTGGATAAGTTCCTGATTCAGCTGGAAGTGCAACTACAAGAAAAGAAAGTGGAAGCTCACTTTACCCCTGCACTGAAAGCGCATCTGGCGGCCGAAGGCTTTGACCCGCTGATGGGGGCCAGACCAATGGCAAGACTGATTCAGGATACGATTCGTAAAGCTCTGGCAGATGAATTGCTGTTTGGCCGGCTGATTCATGGTGGCGAAGTCACCATTGATATCGACGACAATGGCAAAGTCAGTCTGGACATGCCAAGCAAAGAAGCAGTCCCTGCCTGACAAACAAAACCCGGTTAACATTAACCGGGTTTTTTTATGGCCTGCGGCACCAGCGCACGATTTAAGAGCGCGAGCCGCGAGGATGATGCTCTTTATGCAAGGATTTAAGACGCGCGGTAGCCACATGAGTATAAATTTGCGTGGTGGTGATGTCCGCATGCCCCAACAGCATCTGCACAACCCGTAAATCCGCCCCATGGTTCAGCAAGTGCGTGGCAAAGGCATGCCGTAATACGTGAGGGCTGAGATGGCTCAGATCGATCGCAGCGGCGGCGGCATATTGCTTAATAATGTACCAAAACCCCTGACGGGTCAGCGGGCTGCCCCGCTGGTTAACAAACGCCTCTGCCACCTGATGACCGCCAACCAAAAGCGGCCGTGACTGCACTAAATATTGTTCAATCCAGTCTGCAGCAACCTCGCCCATAGGAACCAGCCGCTGCTTACCCCCTTTACCCGCAAGAATCTGCACATAACGCTCGCGCAGCTTAATTTGCCCCAGCGGCAAGGTGACCAATTCTGTTACCCGCAAACCGGTGGCGTACATCAACTCCAGCATAGCCCGGTCCCGCAACCCGCCGGGTTGCCCCACATCAGGCGCCAGCAACAGAGCCTCAATACGCTCTTCATCCAGCGCCTTTGGCAAAGGGCGGATACGCTTAGGGGCCGTTAATTCTGCCGTAGGGTCAAAAGTGGCCTGCCCGGATAAAATCCAGTGCCGGTAAAATTTACGCAAACTGGCCATCCGCCGCGCCAGCGTCGCCGCTTTCATATCCCGCGCCTGCCGGGCCAAAAAAGCCTGCACGCATTCACGATCAGCGGTTAATAAATCACAGCGCCGCTCAGCCACCAGCCAATGCGCCCAGATCAATAAATCACGGCGATAACTATCAATCGTATTTTTAGACAGCCGGTCACTCAGCCAGACCGCATCCAAAAACTCATCAATTAATGCTTGTTGCTCATCCATTTTTCACCTGTTCATGCTGAAGCAGCCAACGCTTAACCGGCGACCAGTCCAAACCCAGCCGTCCGGCATTAAATCCACCCAGGCTATTAGCTGCCACCACCCGGTGACAGGGAATCAATAAAGGCAAAGGATTTCTGCCACAAGCCCCGCCAACGGCCCGCGGGCTGGAATGAATCTGCCGGGCAATCTCAGCATAGGTGCGGACTTCTCCAACAGGAATGGCGGCAATCTCTTCCAGGACTTTATTTTGATGCTCACTGACCGATAACGCCCATGGCAAATCAAAGATAAAAAATGGATTTTGAAAATAAGCGGCCAACTGACGGTCGGCTTCACGCATCAAGGGGCTGGATGCCACCTGTAAAGGCACAGAAACAGGCAAGAAATTGAGCAAAATAATCTGCTCATGGCGCTCAATAAGGCCAAGGCGACCTATCGGGCTGGATATCACCGCCTGATAAGCAGAGTTTTCGGCACGCATAACAATTCCAGAGCTACTTTTGTTATGGAAACGAAAACGCGGGCACTCGGCCCGCGTTTAAATATTGCCTGTTTAAAAAATTAAACAGCAGCTTTTGCAACAACCTTACGAGCTGGCAACTTTTCCTTGATACGTGCGGACTTGCCGGAACGATCACGGAGGTAGTAAAGCTTAGCACGGCGAACATCACCACGACGCTTCACTTCAATACCAGCCACCAATGGCGAGTAAGTTTGGAAAGTACGCTCAACACCCATACCGGCGGAAATTTTACGCACGATAAAGGAGCTATTCAGGCCACGATTGCGCTTAGCAATCACAACGCCTTCATAAGCCTGCAGACGCTCACGTGTACCTTCCTTAACCTTGACCTGAACGATCACGGTATCGCCAGGAGCGAATTCAGGAATAGTCTTAGCTAAGCGAGCGATTTCTTCTTGCTCAAGTTGTTCAATCAAATTCATGGGGTATTACTCCAATGTGAAGCTTGTTCCTTCAAAGGTGGTTAAACCACCTGATCCGGCTTATCAGCCTGATCCGCCTTAAATTCGGCCAGAAGACGAGCTTCCTCTTTTGATAGCTGACGCTTTTTTAACAAGTCAGGGCGACGCAACAGCGTTCGGCCCAGTGACTGCTTTAAGCGCCAGCGCCGTATCAGCGCATGGTTTCCTGAAAGTAAAACTTCCGGAACGCTCACGCCCAGATAATTTTCGGGACGGGTGTAATGCGGGCAATCCAGCAACCCATCCACAAATGAATCTTCTTCTGCACTCGCTGCGGTATTAAGTACACCTGGCAATTGGCGAATGATGGCATCCATCAGCACCATTGCAGGCAACTCTCCACCTGAAAGCACATAATCGCCGACCGAGATTTCCTCGTCGATCTGACGATCCAGCAAACGCTCATCCACCCCTTCGTAACGACCACACAACAAGACTAAACCTGGTTTTTTAACCAGTTCCAGTACTTTTTCATGCGTTAGTGCCGCCCCTTGGGGAGATAAATAGACGGTATGCGTTATAGCAACACCGGCTTCACGCTGCCGTTTTTTAGCTGCTTCAAGCGCGCTTTCCAGCGGCTCGGGCAACATTACCATACCTGGACCACCACCATAGGGCCGGTCATCCACAGTACGATGTTTATCTGCCGTGAAATCACGTGGATTCCAACTGCTTAGTTCAAACAGACCTAATTCAACCGCCCGCCGGGTAATTCCATAGCGGGTGATCGCTTCAAACATCTCTGGAAACAGGGTAACGACATCAAAATGATGCATTTCCCGGGCGGCCTCAGTAGTCAAGGCCCCAATCCACAGAGATTGTTTTCGCAGCAAGATCAACCTTGAGCACAACATGAGCAACGAAAGGCAGCAGACGCTCGGTCTGGCCATCCTTTACAACGATCACATCGTTAGCACCGGTTTCAAACAAGTTATCCACAATACCCAGCTTTTCACCTTGCACATTGATGACATCCAGGCCGATTAAATCAACCCAGTAATATTCATCAGCAGCAGGTGCTGGCAGCAGACTACGCGAAACTGCAATTTTACAACTCTTCAGCGCAAACGCCGCATCGCGGTCATTTACCCCTTCAAGTTGTGCAGCCAGCTTTTTGGTATGAACCTGACCTTCAACGAGCTTGTAAGCACGCCACTGACCTTCCTGACCGATCCACCAGGTGTCATAGTCAAAAAGACTATCAGCACCTTCAGTATCACCGACCAAATTGATCCAGCCATGAACACCAAAAGCCCCACTCACGTAGCCCATGATCAAAAGATCATCAGGCACGGACAGCGAAGCCCTATTTTGCATAGTCACGGCTTGAATCAAGCAGCAACAGCAGCAGCTGGCTTGTAGCTCTTCAGCAACTTGGCAACGGAGTCAGAAGCTTGTGCACCAACACCTACCCAGTAGCTTACGCGGTCCATAGCAAGACGCACGCCTTCTTCGCCATCTTTGGCGAGTGGGTTGTAAAAGCCAAGACGCTCAACAAAGCGACCGTCACGACGATTACGGGAGTCAGTTACAACTACATTGTAGAACGGACGGTTTTTAGCGCCGCCGCGGGAAAGACGAATAACAACCATGGCATTAAACCCAATAATGGAGATTAATTTAAAGGGGTTCGATTATGAGACAAAACCTCAAACCCCGCAAGAATAACCGGCAAAAGTACAGCAAAAACAATCACGTTGTAAAGCATAACGTGATATTCGGCCGCCGGTCAGGGACGAAAATTTAATACAAAGCCAGCGAAACGGGGGCATTTTGCCCTGGCACAACATTTCTCACACCAGGGCCGCCGCCGCAAAAAACAAGCTATTTTACATGCCTGGCAGCATTCCCTTCATGCCGCTCATCCCACGCATCAGCTTACTCATGCCGCCTTTAGAAAACTGCTTCATCATTTTCTGTGTTTCTTCAAATTGTTTCAGCAAGCGGTTCACTTCCTGAACCTGAACACCTGCCCCTGCCGCAATACGGCGTTTACGGCTGGCTTTCAATAATTCTGGCTTACGACGCTCTTCCGGCGTCATTGAGTTAATAATGCCCTCAATCCGCGCTACCGATTTATCAGTGACCTGACTGTTCGCCATTTGGCTGACCTGGCCCGGCAACTTGTCCATCAAGGCGCTCATCCCGCCCATTTTTTTCATTTGTTGTATTTGTGTTTTAAAGTCTTCCAAGTCAAATCCTTTACCGGATTTAACTTTTTTCATCATTTTTAATGCTTCTTCCTGATCAACGCTATTTTGCACGTCTTCAATCAGGGACAGCACATCGCCCATGCCCAGCACTCGGCCAGCCATACGATCCGGATGGAAAGGCTCAAGACCGGTCAGTTTTTCACCGGTCCCTAAAAACTTAATCGGCTTACCCGTAATATGCCGCACCGATAATGCAGCACCACCGCGGGAATCACCGTCCATCTTGGTCAGGATCACACCGGTTAACGGCAGCGCTTCATTAAATGCCTTCGCCGTATTAACGGCATCCTGCCCCTGCATGGCATCCACCACAAACAGGGTTTCAACAGGAGTAACCGCTGCGTGCAGGGCTTTAATTTCCGCCATCAGGGCGTCATCAATCGCCAGACGCCCGGCCGTATCGACAATCAACACATCATGGAAATGCTTTTTAGCATAATCATGAGCCGCAAGCGCAATATCAACCGGATTTTGCCCGATATCAGACGGGAACCACTCGACTTCCAGCTGGCCGGCCAGTGTTTTAAGCTGTTCGATCGCCGCCGGACGATAAACGTCAGTGGAAACCAGTAAAACTTTTTTCTTTTGGGTTTCTTTTAACAGCTTTGCCAATTTACCGGAGGTGGTTGTTTTACCCGCCCCCTGCAAACCCGCCATTAAAATAACCGCTGGTGGCACCGCAGCCAAATTAAGGGCATCATTTTTTGCCCCCATTAATTTGGTCAGTTCCTCATAAACAACACCAATAACCGCCTGGCCGGGGGTCAGGCTACCGATGACTTCCTGCCCCTGAGCCCGTTGCTTCACATCATTAATAAACTGCTTAACTACAGGTAAAGCAACGTCAGCCTCAAGCAGAGCCATACGTACTTCACGCATTGCGTCTTGAATATTGTCTTCCGTCAGCCGTGACTGACCACGCAGATTTTTAACAACGCCGGAAAGACGGCTAGAAAGATTTTCGAACATGCTTGTTCCTTTGCTTAGCAACAGCCCCGGAAAGGGCCCCGCTCTGATAGACTTATATAATGAGCATTTTACCTGAAGTTAGCCCAGCGACTTATTTAGCGCTGCTGGCCTTAACCATTTATCTTTTACTTGGCTGGCATTTTTGCCGCAGCCGGCTGGCGTCATCACGCCCTGAAAAGCAGCTCAGCCCGGCATTAGAACAGCTTCTGTTATCCGGCGGTTTGATTCTGCACGCCATGGCGCTGTTTCCGCCATTATTTTGGTCCAGCCCGCTGTACTTTGGCGCGGCGGAAGCATTATCGCTCAGCGCCTTCGCCACATTATGCATTTATTTGGGCGGCCAGCTGATCTGGAAGATGGATGGCTTACAGCCACCCATGCTGGGCATTGCCGCTGTGTTCTTACTGCTGTCACTGCTGCTGCCTCAGGGACACCCGATTACTTATCCACTGAGCCCCTTATCCCGCGGGCACTTTCTGCTGGCTATTTTTGCCTATGGCATGCTTTTAAATGCAGCAGGCGTTGCTATTCTAATGCGTTTTGCTGATCGTACCCTGCATCAGGCAAAAGCAGGATCGTTAATTCGCACACTCCCCCCTTTAATGACACTGGAACGGCTGATGTTTGCCTGCGTGCGGCTGGGGTTTATTTTACTGACTCTCGCCCTTTTGTCCGGTGCATTTTTTGCAGACCGGGTCTGGGGCCACAGCCTGATTTTGTCACATAAAATTATTTTATCTATTGCTGCATGGCTGGTTTTTGGCGCATTGCTGCTGGGGCGGTATTACTATGGCTGGCGCGGACGTTTTGCCGCCAACTGGACACTCTGCGGCTTTGCCCTGCTCTTTCTGGGCTATATCGGCAGCCGTTTTGTACTTGAAGCACTACTGCACCGCTCGCTGTAAGCAATAATAAAACCAAGCTGTTTATCATGGACCCCGTCATATTTTGGAACAAATATCTTTATCTTTTCTTTATGCCGCGCTCACAGTTTGTTTACTGACTTCTGCATTTTTCTCTGGCGCAGAAACCGCGATGATGGCGGTAAACCGGTATAAAGTGGCCAGTAAAGCAAGGCAAGGACACCGGGCCGCAATACAGACCCAAGGTCTGCTTAACCAGACCAATAAACTACTCTCGGTTATTTTAATTGGTAATACGCTGATTAATACGGCATCGGCCACATTGTCCACGCTGATTGCCAACAGGCTTTTTGCCGGCAATGATTTTGCACTGGGAATAGCGACTTTACTGGTTGCTGTAGCCATTCTGGTCTTTTCAGAAGCAACGCCTAAAGTATTAGCGGCCAGTTATACCGAGCCTTTGGCCTATGCAGCGTCTTATCCGCTGCTGATTTTGCTTAAAATATTTTATCCGGCGGTATGGCTGGTTAATTTATTTGTGAGCAGCCTGATAAAGACGTTACGACTGAAGAAAAAAGAAGAGAATCAACAAGCCCTGTCGCCGGAAGAATTACGCTTATTAGTTTTAGAATCCGGCCGCTATATGGAAAAAAAACACCACACCATATTGCTTAATTTATTTGAGCTGGCCAGCATTACGGTTGATGATGTAATGACACCCCGCCACCAGATAGAAAGTATTAATCTGGAAGCCCCAACCGACGAGATTCGCAAACAGCTATTTACCTGTCACCATACCAGACTGCCGGTTTATACCGGTAATCCGGATAATATCACTGGTATTTTGCATATCCGTAAAATTTTATCTTTAAAGGAAGATGAGGTAAATCAGGCCAGTTTGCGTGAAATGATGCGTCCGCCTTACTTCATCCCGTCCAGCACTCCGCTCTTTACTCAATTGCAAAACTTTCAGGAAAACAAGCGCAGAATTGGCATTGTGGTTGATGAATATGGAGAAATGCAGGGGCTGGTCACATTAGAAGATATACTTGAACAGGTGGTTGGCGAATTTACCACTAACGCACCCGCGCAGGGAGCCAAGGTACTGCGGCAGCCGGATGGAAGCATTTTACTGGATGGCGCATCCAGCTTGCGGGATCTCAACCGAAAATTACGACTGACATTTCCGGTGGATGGTCCTAAAACATTAAATGGACTTATTCTGGAGCACTTTCAGGATATTCCGGATGCAGGCACCTGCCTCGTACTGGCAGGGCAAAGAATAGAAATTGTTCAGACACAAGACCGCAGCATTCGCGTTATTCGTCTTTACTCACCACCGCATTAATAGCCGGGTCGGCTTTATTTTTTTTTACTTTAAGACAAGAATGCACAAGGTTTAAAAGCATTTGCTAAACTAGCCTTGTAAGATAATGACCGATCGTTTTATTTCCTTTTGATTACTTATCTAGAAGACCATGGCATCTCCTAACTCACCGGTATCTGGTCTTGCCCGTTTGCTGGTTCAGCACGGCAGATTACTTGAAGCAGACGCAGAAGCGCTGCAGTCG
>JBOFGM010000321.1:0-7207 GCA_051649105.1 Iodobacter sp.
CAGCAAGGCCGGTATTCAGATCAAAATCATCAATACTCCTTGGGAAGGCCTGTTTGTCGGCTTAAATAATGGCGACCGCGATATCATTGCCGCCGCCGTGACCATTACGCCAGAACGCCAGAAAACGGTTGATTTCACAGCCCCTTATTTTGAAGCCAAACAATTGATTGTTGTGCCGGCCAAAAGCACCGTGGCTAAACTGGCTGATTTAAAAACCAAGAAAATGGCCGTACAAAATGGCACCACCGGCGATATCGTGGCGCAAAAACATTTTGGCAAAACCAATACCAATATTCGCCGTTTTGAAAGCATTATGCTGGCACTGCAAGAATTAAAAGCGGGTGGTGTGGATGCGGTGATTGCAGACAATGGCGTGGTTAAGAATTATCTGATCAATAATCCTGATTCAGGCTTTAAGCTGATTGATGATAAAGATTTTGATAAAGAATACTATGGTATTGCCGTTAAGAAAGGCAATGCAGCACTCTTAGGCAAGCTGAATAAAGGCCTGACCGATATTAAAGCCGATGGTTCTTACCAAAAGATTTATTCCAAGTATTTTGGTAAATAATTAAAAGGCTCTGCCTGATAAAAAATCGCCCCCAGGGGCGATTTTTTATTGCCTTAATATCTCAAAATTGCAGAATCAGCGGTCATCTTTACCAGAAATCCAGATCGAGATCACCAGCCAGACCGTATTTAATACGGCCAGAATAAAACCTAAAAATCCCAATAAAGGCAGGCCAAATAATTTAGGCCCGGCATTCACCGTCATCACAATGGACGAGCCAATAATCAGCGCACCGGTGACAATCCCCATGGTTAAACGATTGGCGCTGCGGGTGATTTGCAGGCCAAAATGATCCAGCCGTTTTAAATCCAGATCGATACGCAAATTGCCGCGCCGGGCCTGTTTAATCAGCCGGCCAATATCTTTGGGCAGGCCGCTTAACAGATGCACCACTTCCAATGCGCCTTCTTTCCCTTTTTTAAGAATGGCCTTAGGGTGAAAACGCGCCAGAATCACCTCTTTTACAAAGGGGGTCAGATGCTGCACCATCTGAAAATCAGGGTCCAGCTGCCGGCCTAAACCTTCCAGTGTAATCAAGGCCTTAAATAGTAAAGTTAAATCAGAAGGCAAGGTGATCTGATGCTCGCGCATCATTTGCACCACATCATTGAGCATACTGCCAAAACTGATATCTTTTAATGGCAGATTTTCATAATCAAACATAAAGCCGGCAATATCGGCGGCTAATTTTTCTTCATCCACCAGCGTGTCGCCGGTCCATTCCAGCAGCACATTTAATATACCGTGTTCGTCCCGCTGGGATAATGCGGCCAGCAAATCAACAATCTGATCCCGGCGCGGATGAGGTAAACGCCCCACCATACCAAAATCCAAAAAGGCGATTTGATTACCCGGAAAATACTTTACATTGCCCGGATGCGGATCGGCATGAAAATAGCCATCAATCAGCACCATTTTTAATACGGCATCGGCCCCTCTGGAAGCCAGCAGACAGCGATCTAACCCGGCCAGATCCACGGAAGCTAAATCATTACCGGCCACGCCGCCAATATAACTTTGCACATTAATACTTTCGGAGGTCCATTCCCAATAGATTTTGGGAATCACAATATCCTGATGCCCCAGAAAATTTTGTGCAAAACGCTCAGAATTTCTGGCTTCGGTAGAAAGATTTAATTCCCGGCGCAATGATTTTGAAAATTCTTCGGCAATTTTAACCGGCTGATAACGGCGGGATTCAGAAAATTCAAATTCCATCAGCGTGGCAATATGCCGCAATATCCGTAAATCGGCTTCAATTTTATAAACAACACCCGGCCGGCGGATTTTTAATACCACATCGCTGCCATCCAATAAGCGCGCGCGGTGAACCTGGGCAATCGAGGCAGAACCCACGGGCTCCGGATTTAATTCCTGAAAAATAAGATACGGGTCCGCCCCTAAGGCGGCGGTTAATTCCGGCAAAAGCAAAGAGAATTCCACTGCTGGCACATTGCTTTGCAGTTTTTCAAATTCGGCAATCCACTCCGGCGGAAACATATCGACGCGGGTGGCCAATACCTGGCCCAATTTAACGAAGGCCGGCCCCAGCTCTTCCAGCGCGCGGCGCACCCGCACCGGGGAATCGAGCAATTCCACCTCATGATTGCCCGGCAAATGCAATAAGTCACTGGCCCGCTCAATTCCCCGGGCCAGACCTAACCTTTGCACCAGATTACCTAAGCCATGCCGCACCAGGACAGCCACGATTTCACGTACCCGTGGCAAATCCCGCATCACGGTAAAGGTTTCCTTCAGCATTAAATTATCCGCAGTAAGAGTTCAGCGTATTTTTAGCATAAATGCGCCCGCGAGTCCCCTTACTCTGAAGAATAATAAAACCAAAACAATAATTGCCACAGAATTCAGCCGCAAATAAGCGCGCTAAATAGTTTAAATATCGCGGTTTCGTTAATTCACACACAAGTATTCCAATTTTCCTGCCCTGGTGAACATGCTAATATTAGCGCCTGCTTTTTACAGCCCCCGACAACCCAGAATTGGCCTCGCCGATTCGATGAAGAGCCCTCATTCCGCACATGAAATGGATTGGATTAATCAGCGCATTATTCGTGGGCGCTTGTGCATTTTCGGCTCAGGCCGATGACACGCCCCTGAACGAGGTCGACACCGCTGTTGAGCAAAGCACCACCGCTCCGGCCACGACCACTTCCAACAGCTCCCGCACCCGTAAAGCAAAATCAGAAAAAAACGACTACGCCCCCGCCCAGGACATGCTGCTGCAAGCCATGAGCCTGATTGGTGTGAAATATAAATACGGTGGTGCCACCCCCGAAGCAGGACTCGATTGCAGTGGGTTTGTGCGTTATGTCTTTCAAAACTCCATGAATATCGCCCTGCCCCATAATGCCCTTGCCATGGCGCAATCGGGCTCCCGCATTGATAAAGAAGAGCTTAAACCCGGCGATCTGGTGTTTTTTAACACGCTGGGGCGCACCTTTTCCCATGTGGGTATTTACATGGGCGACAACCGCTTTATCCACTCGCCACGGGCGGGTAAAAGCGTGGAAATCACCAATATTGGCCAAAGTTACTGGTCATCCCGCTTTACCGGAGCACGCCGTTACGATGGCACCGGTGGCGCACCCGTCAATATGGCGGCCTTGCTGGCCAGCGTCCCCAAGACCCCGGTCACCGCCAGCCGTGTCAGCCTGAATACCAGCAAAACCGCCGAGGCAAAACCCGTTTGCAAAATCGTTCGCCGCAAAGGCAAGAAACAGCGGGTCTGCGAAGCGCCACCCGCCCAAACCCGTTCATCGGCAAAAAGCAGCGGCTCCAGCCGCTATAAAGCCAGCACTAAAACGAGCAGCAAGGTAGCGGCACCGCGGCAAAGCAGCAAAAAAAACAGCACCGCCAATACTAAATCCAGCAGCAAGGCCAGGACTAAGAGCAGCGCGAAAAGCAGTACAGCCAAGGCCACCAGCACAAAAACGAGTGCAAAGAGCAGCGCAAAAACCAGCTCAAAAACCAGCACGGCCAGTAAACATACCGCGGCCGCTAAAAAACATAAGTAGCCCGCCCCTGCTCTGATCACAGGCAAAGCCACTCCGGCTTTGCCTGCTCTTACTTGAAAACAACGCTCTCCGCCAGCAACCGCAGCGGTTGCTGAGCGAAACCTGACTCGCCTCTTGCATATTCTTACGCGAGTCACAAAAGATTCATTTTATTTTTATTGCTGATTTAAAAATCCAATTCATATACTCCCAATATCAATTCAATTAATCAGGCTCACAACACCTTTAAATAATAATTTTAATTATTGCTAATAAACGGTGCCCATGATGATGACGCATAAAGATTGTTTATTAAAGTATGGTGATCCAATCAATGAAAACAATATGGTGCTATGGGATGTTCCTGCCCATTTAGAAACCGGCGTCATCCCAAGGAAAATATATTGCAATAAAGATTTAATACATCCTTTAGAAAAGGCCTTCAGCCATATTATTGACCGCGGATTAATCCGGGAATTAAAAACATGGGATGGCTGTTTTAACCCAAGAAATAAACGCGGTTCTGCCACGCCTTCCCTGCATTCATGGGGCATGGCGGTGGATATCAATGCCGGCTGGAATGGCTGGAATAAAAAGCCCACGATGTCGGCCGGATTAGTGGCCTGTTTTAAAGACGCAGGATTTGACTGGGGTGGTGACTGGTCCAAGCCCGACGGTATGCATTTTCAGCTGGCTAAATAAACCGGCTCACGCCGGATAAGGAATCCCCCATGCTCTCACGCTCTTTGCGCTGCTCACTTTTGATTCTGCTGCTTGCCGGGTGCACATCCATCTCGCCGTACAGCCCCAAAGCCTATGAGCAGGCTACTTCATTAAAAGCCGAAGCGCTGATTACCCTCAGCAAAGCCGGCGAGCCCTATGCGCAGCATCAGCCAGAAGCAGAGCTCTTAAAACTGAATATGGATAAGGCTTATGAATATGCCAAAGGCCTGCCAAAAAACAGGGAATCCACCCGGCAATGGCTGCTGATCAAAGATCCTGAACGCCATTCACTGGGCGGGTTTCTGAAGCGCTGGAAAGATAAAAGCGCATTGGATAAACCCTTTATAGAGCAGGCCAAAGATTTAATTGCCGCAGATTTTGATGCTGTTATTGAGCTTGAAATCAACAAGCAAAAACCCTGATCGCAAACCGGGAGATTCTCATGGCTGATTTTGAAGAGTTTTATAAAGCGCTGGAAATTGAATTACTCAATTTTGCCGAATACAGCTGGCATACCTATAAAGGTGCGGCCATTAATGATGGCAGGGTATTTTTAATTAAATATAAAGACGATCTGCTGCGCTGGACCCGGATGCTGGAGAAAAAAGAGCTGACCCGGGATGATTTTGAATGGCTGGTAATGGGTAAAAAAGATCAGATCGAACTGGACTCCTTAAAACAAAAGGGGCTGGCAAAAGTCGCACTGGACCGGTTTACGCATGGCCTGATTGACACCATTGTTGCCACCGCATTCAAGACCTTTCTATAACGCTGCCCCTTCAGACATACAGCCGCAATCTCAGTTCTCCGGAGCCAGACTATGCACCACCTTATTGCTGTTTTATTTTTTATTTGCAGCTTTTGTATGGCCGCCGCCCCCGCTGCCAGCGATTGCCAGAATAAAGAGCAACTGAATATTGTGGGGAAAAACAATGCCAACACCCCGGAAAACTATCGCTTTCAAATGGGCGAAACGTTGCAGATTAAAGCCACCGGCGGCTGTATGGAGCAAATTAAATCCCAGTGGCTGCAATCCAAACGGGTGGGACTCTATTTTGATGCGGAACATATTGCCGATTTGAAATCCCCGCCTCAGCAAATAAATCAAGAACTGCTGCTCAATTTTATGCTGGAGCGGGATACGCAAAATGACAGCAACCGCCTTGCCTGGGAAAATCTGTTTAAAAAACGGCATTTATATTTAATGCCGGTCCAGCCGGCCCTGGCCTTGGGCGACAACCTGCCCTTAGTGGTTTATGCCCCGCAAAAAATGACTTTTTATGTGGCTGAACCCCTGTATATCAACACCACGCTGGCCACCGGCCTGATTTTACTGTTTGGCACTTATATCTATCTGGTAAAAAAAACCCGCATGCTGTGCGATGCCGGCACCGGAGATTACAGCTTAGCCAAAAGCCAGATGGCATTCTGGGGGCTGCTGGTGGCGCTGTCCTTCGCCGGCATCTGGGTTTTAACCGGAACGATGGAGAAAATTCCAGACCAGATTCTGATCTTGCTGGGCATCAGCAGCGGCACCGGGCTGAGCGCCATTGTGATACAGCAAAATAAACAGGCCGCCACCCGCCTGGGCGAGGTCTGGCAGGAAGAACAAAAACGCCCGCTGCCCGCCCCCGGATCCCACCTGGCAGAAGCAGAGCCCCCCTTGCCCGCAGGCTTCTGGCGCAATATTTGTGACGATGGCCATGGAGCCAGCTTCCACCGGCTGCAAGTGGTGATCTGGACCCTGCTGTTAGGTGCGGTTTTTTTGCGGACCGTCACCCAGCTGATGACGATGCCGGTCTTTCCGGAATCCTTACTGACCCTGCTTGGCGTCAGCAACCTGACCTATCTCGGTTTCAAAATCCCAGAAAAGCAGTAAACCCGCCGGCATCCCCCCCATGACAGGAGTAAACCCATGACCAGCCCTAACAACAAACTCCCTGTAATTCAGCTGAATGTGGTCCCGGACCGGCTGGATCTTCGGGACCGGCTCTACCAGCCCCCGGTGGGCGTGATTCCGGCCCCCATCTTGCTGCCCAGAGCAGAATTAACCGTACTGGATCAAAAGCAGACCAATGCCTGCACCGGCTTTGCGCTGGCCAGCGTGGTCAGCCAGTTACAGCTGGCAGCCGGGCGCAACCCGGCCGAATGCGATGTGTCTTCTTTTATGCTGTATGCCATGGCCCGGCGCTATGATGAATTCCCGGGAAACCCGGATCTGGATTCCGGCTCCAGTGCCCGTGGCAGCATGAAAGGCTGGTATAAATATGGGGTTTGTAAACAAAGCCTGTGGCCGGATCTGGCCACCCCGAAGCCGGCAAAAAAACCTGAAGATAACTGGTGGCTGGACGCGGTTCGCCGCCCGCTTGGCGCTTATTACCGTGTGGATACCCGATCCATTACCGATATGCATGTGGCACTGAATGAAGTGGGCAGCCTGTATGCCACCGCAGCCTGCCATAACGCCTGGTTTAAAGGGGTCGATGCTGATCCTCACCCCAAAGCCAAGCAGTGGTGGACCATTCCGGCACAAAAAGCCACGGCAGCCGACGGCGGCCATGCTTTTGCCATTATTGGCTACAACCGGGATGGCTTTATTATTCAAAATTCATGGGGCACCCGCTGGGGCAGCGCCGGCCGGGCGATTTTACGCTATGAAGACTGGCTGGATAATGCCATGGATTGCTGGGTGGCTCAGCTGGGAGTGATGACAGATTTACACGAAGAAATCGCCCAGTCTGCCAGCTTGCGCACCATCAACGGCAAGGTACAGATTGCCAGCAACACCACCTTGCGCACCCGCGAAATCAACCCCTTTATTATTGATATGGGCAATAACGGCCATTTAAGTAATACCGGGGATTACTACACCAGCCCGGCCGATATTGAGGCCCTGGTC
>JBOFGM010000322.1:0-1219 GCA_051649105.1 Iodobacter sp.
GATGCATGGCTCATCCAGTGTGCCGCAAGAATTACTGGAAGAAATGCGTAAATATGGTGGTGAGTTAAAGCCGACCTGGGGTGTGCCGGTTGAAGAAATCCGCCGGGCGATTCAGTTTGGTGTGCGTAAAATTAATATCGACACCGATTTGCGTCTGGCCATGACCGCAGCTATCCGTCGCCACCTGGCTCTGCATCCGGCAGACTTTGATCCGCGTGCCTATTTAAAACCGGCGATTGCCGCGATGCGATCGGTGTGTGAAGCGCGCTACGATGCCTTTGGTGCGGCAGGGATGGCAGAGAAGATCCGGCCGGTATCGCTGGAAAAAATGGCTCACAATTACGCCAAGGTTTAAATAGAACTAAAAAAAACGCCGCATCCCTCTGGATGCAGCGTTTTTGCTGGAGCCAGGTATCAGAGGCTGTCCGGCGGGATGCTGGCAGGCTGCGCGGCCTGTGCCACTTTGGGGCCGGGGCTGCGAAGTTTTTCAGCAACAACTGAGCCGGTATTACAGGCATCTCCGGCATTGGCCACCCAGCATTCACACTGGTCAATATTCCCCCGGGTATCAATTTGCACCTTGAGCGGGCCAATTTTGCACCAGCGCCCGCCGGCATAGAGATGATCCACATCCAGCTCGCCCGGGCTGAAGCTATTGGCGGGCAGGGTGTAAATCCCATGCTCCCCGTCCCATACCGCCACCGGCGTGTGGCTTTGATTCACGACTTTGCCATTGAGCGGCCAGGGCCAGTACATCGCCGAGGAATAGGTGCTAAGGCAGCTGAGGGCAAGAAACAGCAGGGTATACATAAAGCGGGCAGAGCGGGTCATAGGCATCGGCGGAGACAAAATAGCCGCTTATCATGACGCTATTACTGCGCCGGGGCTGTAATCTATTGCCGCTTTTGCCCGTTACAATTGACCCCCTGCAGGCCATAACGGGGGCCGCTGCCGTTTAGCCCGTGCTTTTTTACCCTTCATTTCGCTTAAACAGGGCCAGTGCCGCCAGGCGCTGTACGGCATGATCCACAATCGGAGCCGGATAATCTGCATGGGGTTTCATGCCAAACAGGCTTTTCGCCAGCCAGGGCGCATGAATTTCCTTCGCGCTGAGCTCTGCCAGCTCAGGGCAATAGCGGCGGATAAACTTGCCCTGCGGATCAAAGCGCTCAGATTGCGTAACCGGGTTAAATATTCTGAAGTAAGGCTGGGCATCGCA
>JBOFGM010000323.1:0-4742 GCA_051649105.1 Iodobacter sp.
CAATTCAGACGCCAGATTCAGCGCATTGGTCATTAAGGTTATTTTTTTATGGCTGTCGATATAACGGGCTAATAAAGCCACGGTAGAACCGGAATCAACAATAATTGAATCGCCATTCTCAACCAGCTCTGCTGCTTTACGGGCAATTAATTGTTTTGATTCTGAGCGTATATTTTCTTTTTCTCTGAATTCCAGTTCAAAAGAAAAATTCTGGCTTAATGTTGCCCGGCCATAGGAGCGGCGAATACAGCCGCTTTGTTCTAATTCATCCAGATCATGACGCATGGTCACGGTAGAGACTTTTAATTCATCAGCCAGAAAGCCAACATTGCAGCTTTCATTTTCCCTTAATAACTCAATGATTTTCTGGTGGCGCACATTCATGCGCTTATCATTATTTGCCATGACCGCCTGCTTTAACCTTCGTTTACTGAATTAAATGAAGGTTACAAAGTGAAAGTAATTTCAATTTATTCCAGCAGAGCAAAGCGTGTCAATGGCTTGATTTTCGACCCGGATAAGTCCTGATTTCCACCTTATTACAAGTAGATAGCCCAATAAAAATCACAAATGTAGCTTTAATACGGGGATAAGGTGTTTATCCTAAGTAAAACAACTTATAAAAAAGATTGATACCTTCATTTAAAGATATAAATGAAATAAAACTACAAAAAGAGTTTGATCTGCGTAAGGTGTGGAAAAAAGCGATCGAAACCAAGTCGAAAGTAAAAACGGCAGAAAACTTTCGTTTCCTGCCGAAAATAAATCGAACTTTTAGTACATTTTTTTCAAAACTAAAGCGTCAATTTACTTCAGCGGAATTTTAAGCTCTCCCGCCGGTACCGCCGTCACGCTGTTTTGCGGGCTGCCGCTCACCAAACGATCGGAGTACGTCAGATAAACCAGGGTATTGCGTTTTATATCCAGCATCCGCACCACCCGCACCTCTTTAAAGAAAATCGAGGCCGATTCAGAAAAAATCTCTTCACTTAAAGGCAGCGGCTTTTTAAAGGCCAGCTTTCCCACCTGGCGGCAGGCAATAGAAAACTCGGCCTTGTCTTCGGCAAGGCCCAGCGAGCCCTTAATACCACCCGTTTTGGCACGCGACATATAGCAGGTCACCCCCGCTACCGCCGGATCATCAAAGGCATCAATCTGTACCCGGTGATTGCGGCCGATCAGCTTAAATGCCGTAGTCACCGAGCCAATTTCTTCGGCCAGTGCCGGCAGCGCCACAAGGCTTGCCAGCAATAAAAGCATCGCTTTTTTCATGATCCGCCTTATAAAGTATGCCAGCAGCCGCTGGCCGCACTCTGCTCTGCCGCCTGCAGAATCTGCATAATCAAGATGCCCTCCTCTGGCGTCACCGGGTTGGCCGCGCCATCGAGCGCCGCACAAATCCCCTGGTAGTAGGCCAGATAATGGCCCCGCGGCATGCCTACGGCAGCGCTTTCAATCTGGTCCTGCCGGCTGGTATGCAATTGCCCCGCCACCGGATCAATCCCAAAACCTGCATCCCCGGGCAACAAACCCGCTTTAAGCTGCAATTCCTGCACATCAAGGCCATGCTTTTCAAAGCTGGCCAGCGTGCCATGAACCAAAAAGCGCGGTGAACCGCCACTGACGAGGCAACTGCCGGCAAGCGTCACGCGCAGCCCCGGATAGCGCAGCAGCACATGAAAATCATCCACCGCCTGAGCGCCGGCACGGCGCTTTTGCAAATCAGCAAAGACGGCCTCGGGCTTACCAAATAATTGCAGTGTCTGGTCGATTAAATGCGGGCCCAGATCAAACCACAGCCCGCTGCCCGGCAGATCGTTTTCGCGCCAGCGATCTTTCACCTCTGGCCGGTAGCGGTTAAACTGGTTTTCAAACTGCACCACATCCCCAAGGCAACCACTGGCCAGCAAGGTTTTCAGCGCCATAAAGTCTGCATCCCAGCGCCGGTTATGAAACACCGACAAGACTTTACCCGCCGCAGCGGCCTTTTGAGCCAGATCTTCGGCCTCGGCCACCGTCAGGGTAAACGGCTTATCCACCACCACATGTTTACCTGCTTCCAGTGCAGCCAGAGCCAGCGGATAATGGCTGGCATTGGGCGTGGCCAGCACCACGACATCAATCTGCGGGTCGGCAATCAGCGCGGCCGCATCGGGTACAATCACCGCACCCGGGTAATGTAATGTGGCTTCCTCTGCCTGGCTGGTTGCAATCATGGCCAGCACCGCACCGGGGGTTGCCGCAATCAGCGGCGCATGAAACGTTTTTCCTGCGTAGCCAAAGCCAACCAGTCCGAATTTTTTTTGCATGATGATTCCTATACAGACGATACGCCAGCTTACCCGAAGTCATTGCACAGCAGGAGCCAGCATGATTTACCTTTACCCGGCCATTTCAGAGCTTGCCGCTGATGAATGGAATCATCTGGCAGGGCCGGAACCGCTGGTCAGCCATGCCTACCTTTCCGCCCTTGAATCCACAGGGGCCGTGGCAGAAGAATCCGGCTGGCAACCCTGTCACCTTGGCATACGGAACGATGACGGCGAGCTGACCGGCGTGATGCCGCTGTATCGTAAAACCCACTCCTATGGCGAATATGTGTTTGACCGGGCCTGGGCCGAGGCTTATCACCGCCATGCCCTGCAGTATTATCCCAAGTTAATTTGTGCCATTCCTTTTACCCCGGTCACCGGGCCCCGCCTTTTAGCCAAAGAGGCCGGCACCCGCACGCTGCTGGTCAATGCCGCCTGCGCCGTGGCCGCAGAATCGGGCGACTCTTCTTTTCATTTACTTTTTGCCCGGGAAGAGCAAACCCGGCTGGCCACCGATGCGGGCCTGTTAGCCCGCCAGGATGTGCAATTTCACTGGCAGCGTGGCGACTGGCGGGACTGGGCCGATTTCAGCGATGCACTGACCCGCGACAAACGTAAAAAACTGCGTCAGGACCGGCGCAAGGTGACCGACGCCGGGGTGGTGACAGAACGCAAACGGGGCAAAGACATCAGCGAGGCCGACTGGGCGTTTTTTTACCGCTGTTACGCCAATACTTATTTTGAGCATCGCTCCTCGCCCTATCTGAGCCTGGCATTTTTTTTGCAAATCGCCCGGACCATGCCAGAAGCCTGCCTGCTGATTATTGCCCGCCAGGATGGCCACCCGATTGCGGCCGCACTGAATATTATCGGCCCGGACCGGCTTTACGGGCGCTACTGGGGGGCCGACTGGGGCCCGGCCGGCTTTGTACCCAATCTGCATTTTGAGCTGTGTTTTTATCAGGGAATTGAATATGCCCTGGAAGCGGGCCTGAGTGCCTTTGAAGGCGGCGCACAAGGGGCGCATAAACTGGCACGGGGATTTATGCCGGTGACCACCCAATCGGCACACTGGCTGGCCCACCCGGGCTTTGCCGATGCCATTGATCAGCATTTAGCCCGGGAAAGAGTGGCGGTTACGCACTGGCAAAGTGACTTAATCCAGCACCAGCCCTTTAAAACAGAACTTTAAACCCTGCCATTAACCAGGACGGAACTGCTGATGGCAACGGATGCAGGCATTTTCTGCTGCTTTATAAGAAGCGCGGATCCGGTCTTCCTTGCCAGACTGAGCCGCGGCCAGCAAAGCGGCGCTTTGCTGCTCCATATTGTCCGCTGCGGCATGAAAATCCTTCGCATCGGCTTTAGCTGCATTTTGCGCTGCAAATTCAGGGAAATAAGCCCAGGGCTGCCTGGATTTGGCGTTCAGTTTAACCGCCTCCTGAATAAAAGCCTCGCTCTTAAAAGGCTTATTGCCGTTCAGCATGGCACCCATGGCTTCACGCGATTTCAGCATTTCTTTAAACGTGGCTTTGCGAAGTGAAACCGGTGAATTCGGATCGGCACGCTGGCAAGCGGTTAAAGCCAGCATGGTAAACAAAATAACAATAAATCGCTGCATAGCCACCCAATGGTTAAAGGCAAAAGGAAAGCATAATACGCTAAGGCCCCCGGATCAGATCATCTTCCCCGGATGTTTTATGGTAAATCCAGCGCAAATAACGCCACGGAGTAAGTCAGAGCGTCCCTGAGCCGCTTCTCCCAAGCATGCCCCGGCTACCGATAATGAAAAAAGCCGTTCACCCCGGGATTCAGGGTAAACGGCCTGCTGCAGCTGCCATCACCTAGCCGGTAATGGTTAAATCCAGGCTGCCGGCGGTGATATTAATGGTCTTAATTTTATCAATCGCGCTGGCGGGTAAAGCCGTGCCTTGCAGACGGCTGATTTTCTTAAACTCGGTTTTCATCCCGGCAGCAGTCAGCTCGACCACGGCATAGCCCTGGGCATCGGTATCCACAAATTTAATCCATGGATTATTAATCGCCGGTGCCGCGCCCGTCGCCTGTTTGGCAAAAGGATTCAACCGTTTAATAATTTCACCGGCCGGAGCCGCCGCCCCCATGGCCTTTGCCAGCTGCTGTGCAATCATGCCATACAGGGTTTGCGCAGGCACCGAGCGGCCGGAAGCCAGAAGCGCAATCTGCTGACCAATCACGGTACCCATCTGGCCCGCCAGGGTTTCATTAAAGGTATTAATGGCCGTGGTGGCTAAACCTGCCGTTGGCGTCACCGCTGCGGCAGGCAATAAGCCCGCAGCAATGGCGCCTTTCACCGCAGCTGATACGGCGGCCGTATTGCTCAGATCACTGACCCCGGCCTGCATGGCAATTCCGGCCGAAATCATTTGAATGGCAATGCCTTCGGCCGCC
>JBOFGM010000324.1:0-3536 GCA_051649105.1 Iodobacter sp.
GGCAAGACCACCGGTTTTACGGCTGTACCGCGTAAATCCACCGTTATCGCAGCCGCAGAGGACTTAGGAAACGACACCACTACGTTAGAGAGATCCAGATTGGCTTCTTTGGCGGTCTGCATTTGGGTTTGCAAATACAGGCTGAATTCACCCGCAACAAAACTGCCAGCTTCCAGGGTAACCGGCACAACGGCCGTTTTCCCCTTATTCACCCTGACATCGCCCACCTGAACCACGCCATTCCCGTGAGTAATCGTCCCGACCCCCTCAACCGTTGTTCTAACCGCTGACTTTGGCGTTTCGAAACCATATAAGCCCATGACCGGCACCTGCAGATCTTTGGCCGCCCACTTTTTAATCGTAGGCACAGCGAATTGCATGCTCTTTACGCCAACCGCAATGGGCGCATTAACAATGCCATTTTGCACCGTTGCCACAACCGTACTGCCAACCTGCACACCGGCTGCATTAAATGCAGAAGCCCGCACCCTGGTCAGATCAAAATCGGTCGGAGAAGCCCCTTTCAATGCAATAAACCCCATCGCGCTACCGGCCTTATTTTCCTCACGATTTAATGTAGAGGTAAAGACCAGATCATCCCCGGCCGCGGCCGTTGGTGAACTAATAGAAACAATCTCTACTGGTTCCAGCGCCGGCAGGATAGTTACCGTCCCGGTTTTAGCCCCGGATTGATCCGACTTACTGGATGCGAGCAGCTGAAAGGTCAGATTGGGTTCAATCACACCATTATTAAGCACAGGAATCGACACCGACACCGCGGTTCCCACATCCACCGGCAAGACCACCGGTTTTACAGCTGTACCACGTAAATCAACCGTTACCGCTGCGGCTGAGGACTTAGGAAACGACACCACCACCTTAGAGAGATCCAGATTGGCTTCTTTAGCAGTCAGCATTTTGGCTTGCAAATACAGGCTCAGCTGTTTAGCCGCAAAGCTGACCGGCTCCAGCGTCACCGGAACCACGGCCGTATCCCCCTTCTTAACGCTGACATCCCCGGTCTGCGTCACCACATCAGGATAAGTAATTGTCCCTGTGCCATCCTGAGTAGCGCCAGCCAGAGTGGTACCCACCAGGTGCATGGCCAGCACCGGCAAGGAGAGATCCTTAGATGCCCATTTTTTAACCGTTGGCACCGCAAACTTCACCGACTTAGTACCAACTGGCACCGTCAGATAAAATGTGTCCCCACCAGTTAAAGCAGCCACAACGGTGTTGCCAACTTGCGTCCCGGCGGCGTTAAAGGCCGTGGCCTGCACCTTGGTTAAGTCATAATCTGCAGGGGAAGCACCATTCATCATCATCACCCCCACCCCACTACTGGCCAGAACGGTTTCACTCGTCAAGGCAGCAACAAAGACCAGATCATTCCCTGCGGCGACGGTGGGCGAAGTAATAGAAGCCACACCAATGGGCTTTTGCGACACAAGAGTCACCGTGCCAATTTTGACCTGGGTCCGGTCCGTTTTACTGGAAGCCATCAACTGAAAGGTAAGGTCCGGATCAAGAACGGTATCTTTAACCGTTGGAACCGACAGCTCAATCGCCGTCCCGACGTCCGCCGGCAAAATCACCGGCCTCATGGCTTCAGCGCGTAAATCAACCGTTACTGCGGCCGCAGAGGACTTAGGAAACGACACCACCACTTTAGAGAGATCCAGATTCGCTTCTTTAGCGGTCTGCATTTTGGCTTTCAAAAACAGACTGAACTTACCCGCAGTAAAATCACCCTGATCCAAAGTCACTTGCACCTTAGCGGTATCCCCCTTGTTTACACTGACATCGGCGACTTGATTCACCGCTTCAAGGTGAGTAATGGTACTGCTGCCCTTAGCTGATACGGTGTTGTCTACCGCGGACGCCTCGGCCAGCAGAACTTCATCCTGAGAGGCGAACCGCTTGCTGGTTGCTATGGTAAATTTTATGACCCGGGTCCCGGCAACCGGCCGAACCGATGCAACACCCGTAGAAGCATTGACCTCCTGTACGGCGCCAACCGGTTTACCCGCCTGATCAAAATAAGCCACGCCGATTTTGCTTGCGTCAAAATCCACCCCCGCCGCGGCAGTACTGCCCTTTGCCGGAACAACCAGAACAACATTGGCCCCGGATGCATCATCCGTTGAATCGCGGGAAAGCGTGGCAGTAAAAGTCAGGTTATTGCCGGCTTCTGCTGTTGTGCCTTGCAATGTGTCCACTTTAAACGGAGGCACAATCGGTGTTCCGCCCAGCTTAATATCCACATGCCGCGGATCAGAAAAATCGGACGATAAGGAAGTGGTTAAGCCAATGGTTTTACCTGCCAGCCTGACATCGGTTGGTAAGGCAAATTTCAATACTAATTGATTGCCTGCAGGGAAGATAAACACGCCCCCGCCCGCACTTAAATTGACGGCATCCTTCTTACCTGAATACTGCTCAAGCACCGTTGAATTAGCGGCATCAATTAAACTGGCATCAATCTTAGACAAATCAAACTTGTAATACACCGCCCCCGGGGACAATGGCAGGCCGCCAAACAGCTGGGTAAAATCAACCACCTTTCCCGCATCAACCTGCTTAACCAATAAGGCATCCAGCGTCAGAGTTGACGTCGCCATAATGTGCGTATGCACCGACGCCCACAGCCCTTTATTCGATGCGCTTTCTGCCTTACATGAGGTATAGGCATATGAATCTGTCGTTGAATTGGTGGTCCGCTCGAAATACGCCCCGTTAAGCTGATTAAAGCTGTATTTGGTGGTCGAGGTTTTATCAAAGTTAATCGTGACCGGAGCATCCCCGTTCGCCAGCACCAAAGTCGCCTGATTGGTTTTCCACAGCAGCGGCTGATTACTGTTATTGCATTCCAGAATAATATTTTTCAGCGTTGCACTGGAGCCAGTCAGCACTTTGATCGTATGCCGGACCACGGCATTATTTAAAGCGATATCCGGGGTTGCGGTGAAACTTTCCAGCTGCGCCGATTTATCGGCATAACTCTTTGCCAGCAGACGAATTTGACTTACATCACTGACTGAACTACTGCCATCCTCATAAGTCAGCGACAGCGTTTCGGTATGCGCCGTATGCGTGCTGCCGGTTGGCAGTAATTTAGTTATCAGCGGTTTGGTTGTAAAACCTACCGTACCAAAAGGAATAACTGAACCATTGGCATGGTCCACCAATTCTTCTTCACCACTGGGGTAATAGGTCACGACAAATTTCACCGGGTCCAGGTAACCCGGGCTCAGCACATTCACATTGCTTTTTAAAACCATATACTGATTTGCGGCGGTGCTTAAAACCCAGTCAACAGCGGGCAAATAACCCCGCTTAAAATTACCGGTAGAGATTTCAACGACCACCCCGTCTTTATTTGCAGAGGAACGAGCAGTGGGATTACTCACCCGGCCATCGCTAACGTTGAGTTTGGCGGCAAATTGCACCTGGTCCCCGGCCCCTGCTCGGCTGGAGGAATAAAACTTCAGGGCAAAATTGCTTTGTAAATCCGCTGCCCGTGCTTTAACCGCCTT
>JBOFGM010000325.1:0-10731 GCA_051649105.1 Iodobacter sp.
AAAGACCCATATGGTTTACTCCAGGTAAGATGCAAGAAGATTCATTCTGCACTAAAAACCTGAAAAAAGTTCTGCCCTTGGCAAGATTATTTATCCGGCTGATCTTTGGGCCCGCTTATGGTAAAACCTTACCAAAAAGACTTACGGAGCGGGCGGCAGTGTTTCCAGTCTGCGGCCTGAGCCCCATGTACAACAAGACATATACCGCCAATGAAAACATACAGACAGCATAAGATAGGCTTTTAGTAATTTAATATCAGCATTCCCCTGCTCCGCCCTGCAAAAGCCCTGCGGGAGACAAAAAAAAGCCCATCTGCGACTCCGTTCAGAGGTGCTTTTTTACGTCGCCGTTGTGGTGGCAGGGCAGAACATGGGACAATTTGCATATCTATTTTTTATTGCTTTGCCAAGGATTTAGCGTCATGGCCCTAATCATTACTGATGAATGTATTAATTGCGACGTATGCGAGCCGGAGTGCCCAAACAGCGCCATCTCGCAAGGCGACGAAATTTATCAAATCGATCCCAACCTTTGTACCGAATGTGTCGGCCACTATGATGAGCCGCAATGCCAGCAAGTCTGTCCGGTAGACTGTATCCCGCTGGATCCTGACCATAAGGAAACCAAAGAGCAGCTGCATCAAAAATATCTGATTATCAGCGCATAAGCAGTACCCCGCGAAGCCCGTGGCACCGGATTAACGGTGCCTCAGGCTTTGCTTTGTCAGACCTGCGCACTGACCGCAGCCGTCTCACCAAAGCGGATACGCTTTGGCTTCCTTCGCTCCAAATCCCCTCCCAGAGAATAATCAAATGAATCACCGCATTCTGTTTGTTGAAGATGATGCTGAACTGGCGGAACTGGTTGGTAGTTATTTACGCTCGTTTGAATTTACGGTTGAAGTGCTGCCCGATGGCAGCGGGCTGATTGAAGCCGTTCGCAATAATCCCCCTTCGCTTGTTCTGCTCGATATTATGCTGCCCGGTAAAGATGGCCTGACGCTCTGCCGTGAACTGCGTGAGTTCTGGGCCGGCCCGGTGATTTTGCTCACCTCGCTCAACAGCGATATGAATCAGATTTTAGGCTTTGAAATCGGTGCCACCGATTATGTGGTTAAAACCACTCCGCCCTCGGTGCTTCTGGCCCGTATCCGTGCCCATTTACGCCAAACCGCCACCGGCAGCCCGCTGGTATCCAGCCCGGCCCCTGCCCAGGATCGCTCCACACTGAACTTTGGCCAGCTGATTGTTGATTTGCGCAACCGTACCGCCAGCTATCGTGGCGAAGCACTGGGTTTATCCACCGGTGATTTTGATTTGCTGTGGGCTTTGGCCAGCCAGGCCGGCGATATTCTGTCACGCGATCACTTACTGAAAGTATTACGCGGCATTGAGTACGATGGCATGGATCGCAGTATTGATGTGGCCATCTCCCGCCTGCGCAAAAAGCTGGATGATGATCCGCACGAACCAAGAAAAATTAAAACAATCCGCCATAAGGGCTATTTATTTGCGACAGATATCTGGTGGCAGGAATAAGCCTGCGGCAGATCCCGCAGTCAAACAGCCTGGAAAGCAGATCCAAGGCCCTTAACCCTGAGTACTGAGAGTATGCGCCAATTATTTCTTCGCTTTTATCTGACCGTGGTGATCTGTTTTCTGGCGTCCTCCCTGGTGATTGGGGCCTTGTATAAAAGCCTGCTGGAACGCAGTAATGAGCATTATCTGTCTGATATTTTTAAGACAACGATCAGTGTGGTGGAATCCACGCTGGGCGATCTGCCTTCATCCATCTGGCACGATGAAGTAAAACGCCTGAAAAACAAACTACCTTTGCCGGTAGAAATTGAAACGCTGAATACCTATACGCTCAGCCAAAGCAACCAGCTGGCACTGATTAACGGCGATATTATTTTTCTGCAGAATCAGGATGTCTATCTGCACCGTATTCCGCAAACCGAGCTGATGGTGGTTCTGGGGCCGGTGCCCTATTTGCAGCGGCTGGATAATTTTTCCTGGGCCGATATGGTGGCGCTGCTCTTGATGTGTGTGGCGCTGGGTATTCCAACCTGGCTCTGGCTGCGGCCACTTTGGCGCGATCTGCAACATATGGCCCGGCAAAGCCGGCAACTGGGGGAAGGTGATTTCAGTACCCGGGTGACTCTGGATGAAAGCTCAACCCTTAATTCACTGGGGGCGACCTTTAACCGGATGGCCCATGATGTGGAAGAACTGACCGCCAGCCGCAAAGCACTGATCGATGCGGTCTCTCATGATTTACGTACCCCGCTGGCACGGCTGCGTTACCGGCTGGAAGCCATTAAAAGCGGCGCATCCAGTGCAGAACAAATTATTGCCATTGAGCGGGATCTTGGCCAGATCGATGAGTTAATTGATGAATGGCTGACAATGTCGACCTTAGACCGTCCTCAACTTAATCTTGAAACCCAGCCCATTGAGATATTGCCCTGGCTCAGACGGCAAATAACCGAATTCAGCAGTCAGGGCACGATTACACCCACATTGCATAATCTGTTGCCCGGCAAAACGCCTTTTCTGGAAGCCGACAGCCATTACCTGACACGGGCACTGGCTAATTTAATGAGCAATGCCCGCCGCTATGGCGGAACGCAGATCCAGCTGACCATAGAATGGGACTCCGGCATGGCTCAGTTGCATATTGACGACAATGGCCAGGGGATTCCTGAATCAGAGCGCCAGCGTCTGCTGCAGCCCTTTGAAAGGCTGGAAGTCAGCCGAAACCGTCAAACCGGAGGTTTCGGGCTGGGACTGGCTATTGTGTCAATGATTATGCGGGGTCATGGCGGTACGGCTTTAATCAGCGATGCGCCGCTGGGCGGGGCACGCGTCACATTGCGCTGGCCCACTCCCATGAAAGACGGGCGAGCCGGGCTGTAACGCAAGCAAGGGCATCCATAGGGTGCCCTTTTTTATTAAGATACAAGGGCTTAAGCCAAGATTAACCTGCCGCCCCCCCGCTTTATAAGCACTTTTCCATATGCGGCGTACATAGCGTTACAGACTGCTACCAAGAGCTCCTCGAACTTAGTTAAGGAAGTGTTGATAATCCGTCCCATAGCACGACCAATCCAACACTACCTGGGATATAAACAAATGAACAAGCTTCTTGCCGTATTGCTCGCTACTGTTTTCGCTTCCGCAGCATCTTTCAGCGTTGCTGCTGATGCTTCTACTGCTTCTACTGTTAAGACAGTTAAAGTAGAAAAGCACGCTAAGAAAGCAAAACTGGCTCCAGCATCGGCAGCTTCAACAGTTCAAAAAGCACAAGCTAAGAAAGCTGCTGCTTCTGCTGCTTCGACAGTTCAAAAGGCTCAAGCTAAGAAAGCCGCTGCTTCTGCTGCTTCTGCTGTACAAAAGGTTCAAGCTAAGAAAGCCGCTTCTGCTGCTTCTGCTGTTCAAAAAGCTCAAGCTAAAAAGCACGCTGCTTCTGCAGCTTCTGCTGTACAAAAAGTTCAAGCTAAGAAAGCCGCTTCTGCTGCTTCTGCTGTACAAAAAGTTCAAGCTAAGAAAGCCGCTTCTGCTGCTTCTGCTGTTCAAAAAGCTCAAGCTAAAAAACACGTAGCTTCTGCTGCTTCTGCTGTTCAAAAAGCTCAAGCTAAAAAGCACGCCGCTTCTGCCGCTTCTGCTGTTCAAAAAGTTCAAGCTAAGAAAGCCGCTTCTGCTGCTTCCGCTGTTCAAAAAGCTCAAGCTAAAAAACACGTAGCTTCTGCTGCTTCTGCTGTTCAAAAAGCTCAAGCTAAAAAGCACGCTGCTTCTGCTGCTTCCGCAGTTCAAAAAGTTCAAGCTAAAAAGCAAGCTTCTGCTGCTTCTGCTGTACAAAAAGCTCAAGCTAAGAAAGCCGCTTCTGCTGCTTCTGCTGTTCAAAAAGCTCAAGCTAAAAAACACGTAGCTTCTGCTGCTTCTGCTGTACAAAAGGCTCAAGCTAAGAAAGCTGCTTCTGCTGCTTCTGCTGTACAAAAAGTTCAAGCTAAGAAAGTGGCTGCTTCTGCTGCTTCTGCTGCTAAGTAATAGAATTTGCTGTATCAAAAACGGGGACTTCGGTCCCCGTTTTTGTTTTATATAAAGATGGATTTGAATAAGGAACCTAATTCTTGTTTTCTTATCCAACTCCGTCTTTCGGTTATCACAACCAACTTTCGTAAAGCAAAATGAAATTAGTCTGCAGCCTTCTTACCGTTTTCCTCTCCGCCAGTGCCATTGCCGAAACCAGCAAGGAAAATAAAGCCTTGTTTTTTGGCCAGGATGACCGGGTTTTTATTGAAGCCCCTTATGCTCAGCCCTTTGCAGCCATTGGTCAGCTGGAAACCATGGCGGCCAGCACCTGTACGGCCACCCTGGTTGCGCCCGATTTAGCGATTACAGCAGCGCATTGTTTTTTGATGGATGCAAAAAAACTGGATGCCGGCCGCTGGTTTAAGGCTGGATTTCATAAAGGCCAGTATCAGGCTCGCTATAAGGTTGTGTCGCAGCGCTTTCATCCCCGGTTTAAACAGGGCCTGGTTTATAAAGGCGATGATGTTTATATTCAGGAATCTGCCGCAGCTTACGACATTGCCTGGCTGAAGCTTAAACTGGTCGATGGTAAAGCGCCTGAACCCCTGCCCCTCTTTAGCGGCAATAAAGCAAAACTAAAAAGCACCATTACCGCCAATCAGTCTTTGGTCACGCAGGCTGGATTTGCCGAAGACCACGATACCCAGCTGACCGCGCATAAAGATTGCAAGATCACCCGTATGCGCCCAAATAATACGATTTATCACCGCTGTGATACTTTAGCGGGCGATTCCGGCTCGCCAATCTGGATTAATACCGCCAGCGGCCCGATGATCATTGCGGTTCAAAGCTCGGCTCCGGACTGGTTTAACCGTAAAATAGCCGATAATGTGGGCGTGACCGTTTTACAATTACCGCCAAAACCCTGATGATGGCGCCGCAGAGAGCATAGGCAACTGTATCAAAACAGGGTTCAAACGGCCCTGAGGCGCGTATTACCCTCTCCCAAAAATTAAAACTGCGGCATACTTCTGCCTTGCAGCTTTATTTTTAACGTTTTTTCGCATCGTTTGTGTCCACAGCGGACACAATATCGGCAACAGGACAGAGTAATGGATATCAAAGCTTATATGCAGCAGGTTGGCCGTCAGGCCCGTGCTGCCAGCCGTCATATGGCCAAAGCCAATACCGGTGTTAAAAACCAGGCACTGCACGCTATTGCCGATGCACTGCTGCGTGATGCCGATGTCCTGCTTGCTGCGAATCACCGCGATATGGAACAAGCCAGACAGGACGGGCTGGAGCCCGCCATGCTGGACCGGCTGCTGATTACGGCAAAAACCATTGAAAGCATGGCCGATGGCCTGCGTCAGATTGCCACCTTGCCGGATCCTGTCGGTGAGATGAGCGACTTTAAATTCCGCCCATCCGGAATTCAGCTGGGCAAAATGCGTGTGCCTTTGGGTGTGATTGGCATCATTTATGAAGCCCGCCCGAATGTCACTGCCGATGCGGCCGGACTATGTATTAAATCCGGTAATGCCACCATTTTACGCGGTGGCCGCGAAGCTTTTCATTGCAACCAGGCGATTGCGCTTTGTGTGCGGGAAGGCTTAAAAGCAGCGGGTTTACCTGAAACCGCCGTACAAATTATTGAAACCCCCGACCGGGCCGCCGTTGGCGAGCTGATCACCATGACTGAATTTGTCGATGTGATTGTGCCGCGCGGAGGAAAAAGCCTGATTGCCCGTGTTGCGGCCGATGCCCGCGTACCGGTGATCAAGCATCTGGACGGAATTTGCCATGTGTATATTGATGAAGAGGCCGATCCGGTTAAGGCCATTGCCATCAGTGACAATGCCAAAACCCACCGTTATGGCACCTGCAATACCATGGAAACCCTGCTGGTCCATGAAACCGTGGCAGAACTGATTTTACCGCCACTGGCTGAAATTTATGCGGCCAAAGGCGTTGAGCTGCGTGGCTGTGCTAAAACACGGGCTGTTTTGCCCCAAATAGTGGCCGCAACGGAAGAAGACTGGGCAACAGAATATTTAGCCCCCATTCTTTCAATTAAAATTGTCAGCGATCTGGATGAGGCCATTGACCATATTAATACCTGGGGCAGCCATCATACCGATGCGATCGTGACCGAAAACTACAGTAAATCACGGCAGTTTTTGCGTGAAGTCGATTCATCCAGCGTCATGATCAATGCCTCCACCCGCTTTGCCGATGGCTTTGAATACGGCCTGGGTGCGGAAATTGGCATTTCAACCGATAAAATCCATGCCCGCGGCCCGGTTGGTTTAAACGGCCTGACCAGCGAAAAATGGATTGTGTTTGGTAATGGCGAAATTCGTAGCTAATGCCCGCGTTTGACCGTACATTAGGCGTCTATGGCGGCACCTTTGATCCGGTGCATTTTGGGCATCTCACGCTGGCAAAGGCTTTTCAGAAAACCTTTGACCTGCCGGAAGTCCGTTTGATTCCAACGGGTGAAGCCCCCCACCGGACCACCGGTACGGCAGCAGTTCAGCGGCTTGAATGGCTGCAACAAGCTTTAACAGGTGAACAAAATCTGCATGCGGATGACAGAGAAGTCCGCCGGGACAGGATTTGTTTTACCTTTGATACACTGACAGAAATTCAGCAGGAACAACCGAATAGCCTGCTGGTCTGGATGATAGGTGGCGATTCATTCGCTCATCTGCCAAGCTGGTACCGTTGGCAGGATCTGTTGGAAATGGGGCATATGGTGGTTGCCAGACGTCCCGGCTTTGACAAACTTCCGGCAGAAATAGCCGGTGAATTTGCCAGACGACACTCAGAAGCATCGCCCCGGGCCTTGGCTCAGGGTAAAATCAGCGTTTTACCCCTCCCGTTGATGTCCATTTCATCAACGGATCTCCGTGCCAGGCTTGCACGCGGTGAGGATGTAAGCGAATTAAGCCCTATTGCAGCTACTTTGCAGCAATCGACTGTTTATTGCCGGAAAGTCTGAGACACTTGCTGGAAATAAAGGTTAATTTCTTCGAGATGCTGTGTACAAGATTTGTACGCAGATGTAAGCGATACACCCCGGTTGCCGCCACTTTGCTGCAACCGGGTCTTTACTTTGGAAAGATATAAATTATGGCAATGAACGAATACACACAGCAAATGCGCACTTTGGCAATCACAGCACTGGAAGATATTAAGGGTAAAGATATTGTTGACCTGGATACAACCGAGCTGACCGATCTGTTTGATTGCATGATCGTTTGTACTGGTGACTCTAACCGTCAGGTACGTGCACTGGCCAATAATGTGGCCGTTGATCTGAAAGCCAAAGGCTATGAAATCATGAGCACTGAAGGCGAAGAATCCGGTGAATGGGTTCTGGTTGATGCCGGTTCATTGGTTGTGCATGTGATGTTGCCACCAGTACGTGATTACTACGATCTGGAACAACTTTGGGGCGGCCAAAAGCCAACCTTCAGCCCGCTTGGCAAGCCTTGGAGCGCTGTGTAAGCACTGCCGCAATAAGAAAGGGAGCCTCTGGCAAGGGTTGTCAGAGTCCCCGCTCAAAGTAGTAGTAAGCTGAGAACCGCTCATGAGTATTTTATCGCTATGGCGTCATTACCGCGTAGCGCTGCGCACTTTCGCGGCAGGGATTCTGCTTACAATTGCTTTGCAAACCGGATTGAATATCCAGCAAAAAAATAATGCTCAAAGCCAGATAGAACAGCTGGCCGGCGTCTATGCCGAACGAATTGAATTTAAGCTGGAAGCAGAAACCAATATTCTGCGCGGAATACAAAATGCCTTTATTGCTAATCCCAATCTCAGCAGCCAGACATTTACCAATATTTTAAAACTGCAAAATATTCAGGGACGATTCCCTGATTTTGTTTCAGTTCACTTTATCCGCGAAATTCCCACCGCAGATTCAGATCTCTTTATTTCCCGCCGCCGGCTGGAAACGCCTGATTTCACCATAAGCAGCACCAGCCCGCGGCCAGTCTATCAGGTCATTGATTATATCTTTCCGGATACCCCGCAAACCCGGGGGCTGATTGGCATGGATATCAGCGATCAGACCAGTAATCTGATTGCGCTGGAATACTCCAGAGATCAGGGACGGGGCGTGGCATCGCCGCCTTTCCGGCTGAAAGAATATAAACCTGCCCCGCTGGGTTTTATTATGCGGCTGCCGGTTTATTCTCCCGATAAGCCTGTTGCCAACCCCACTGAACGCAGAATTGCATTTATTGGCTCAATTGGTGCGTCTTTTACTATTGAAAATATTATTTCCTGGCTGGGTCATGATGTGACCAAGAGTATCCATATTCAATTACAGGATATTGGTGCAACTTCAGGCTTATATGAAAAGCAGCAAAACCAGCTGCTTTATCCGGATAAATTATATGCTCCTGCTTTTAATGAGCTGAAGGCCAGTACGCTGATTCAATTTCCCGGCCGGCAATGGCGGTTAACGCTTTATGCAATGCCTTCGGCTTTTCCTCAGCCCTATTTATTTAACTATCTTCTCTGGGTATTAGGATTCACGCTATCGCTGATGTTTGCTCTGCTATTACAACGCCAGCGAAACAGCCATGAATCCGCCTTAGATTTAGCCGGGCTGATTACCTATGACCTGCGCAAGCATGAGCAGCACTTTCAACAAATGGCTCAGCTGGCCGAAGAATCCCGCGATTTAATTATCAGCCGGGATATGCAGGGTAAAATTTCCTATGCCAACCGGGCGGCGCGGCTTTATTTCTCTGAAAGCACGCCGGTATTGCTGGGAAAAAATAAACCCTTATTTCTTTCTGCCGAGCTGGCAATCAGTGAAACACCCATCCGCCAGGAATGTCAGCACCGCCATCAGGATGGTGAATTACACTATTTCGAGCTGACCTTATTCCCGCTTTATGATCAATCCGGCAAACATGCCGGCTCTGCCATGTTTGTGCATGATATTACTCAGCATAAAGAGCTGTTTATAGAACTGCAAAACAGCCGCGAACGTTTTGCAACGCTGGTAGAGCTGGCAACAGACTGGTATTGGGAAAAAGATAAAGATTTCCGCTTTACGCAAATCTCTGCCGGATTCTTTAAATTACATCATATCGACCGCACCCTGTTAATCGGGCGCTGCAGCTGGGAAGTCTGCGACAATAGTTTATCTGCAGATGAATGGCGAATTCATAAAGCACAACTGGAAGCCCATCAAAGTTTTCATAACTTTGTATATACGCTGCAGGTTGATTTCCATTCCATTATTATCCGCAGCTCAGGCCAGCCTTATTTTGACGATCAGGGCGAATTACTGGGTTATCGTGGAATTGGCCATGATATAACCGCCAGTATTAATAATGAGCAGTCTAATCAGCAAGAACAACAACGCATTGCTGCCATATTAAGTTCGATGGCCGATGGCGTGATTACGCTGGGTTTAAATGGTGAAGTTGAATTTATGAATCCGGCGGCGATTCATTTACTTAATTGCCGGACCACGGCCGCCTTAGGCAAGCATATTGACCGGATTTACCGGGTTATTTCAATTGAAGAGCGCAGCCCGCTGGCTTCCTTATTTTATATCGCCCTGACCGCGATAGAAAATGCGCCGTTTCCGCGGGAAGCTTTACTGCTTAATGCCAACAGCCATGCTTTTGCTGTGCAGGAATCCATTATTCATTTAAAAAACAGCCGCGGCACACTGACGGGCCTTGCCCTGATCTTCCGGCCATTAAATCCCAAATAACTAGGCGGCCGGCAGCGTAATCAGCGCGGCCAGGCCACCATCAGGGTGATTAGATAACACCAGCGTGCCACCATGGGCCTGCACAATATTTTGGGCAATGCCCAGCCCCAGCCCCATTCCCTGATGATTACTTTTTCTGCCATGCTCAAGACGCACATAGGGTTGGAATAAGGTAGCCAGCGCTTCAGGCGGCACACCGGGGCCATCATCATGAATCAAAATACAAATCCCGCCCTCGAGCTTGCTGACGACAATACGGGCGCTTTTGCCATAAAACAGCGCGTTATCCAGTAAATTACCCAGCGCCCGGCGCAGAGCCAGCGGCCTTGCCATAACCTTCAGCCCTGAGGGCTGAAACACCACATCATGCCCGGCTAAAGATGCATCGCGCACCATCCGCCCAATCAGCTGATCCAGGGCCAGCTCGGTATGGTTTTCATGAATATCGGTGTCTTTTACGCTTTGCAATGCACCCTTGACCATCATATCCAGCTCATCCAGATCTTCATGAAAGGCCTGGCGTGCTTCGTCATCGTCCAGTAATTCGGCGCGTAATTTCAGCCGGGTAATCGGGGTGCGCAAATCATGAGAAATAGAGGAAAACAGCCGCTCCCGGTCTTCTAAATAATGCTGAATCCGCTCCCGCATCGCAGTAAAAGCCCGTGCGGTGCGGATAAATTCCCGGCTGCCCGTTTCTGGCAAGGCCGGAGACTCGCCCTTGCCAAAGGCCACGGCCGCGTCCGACAAGGCAGCCAAAGGCTGAGTAATCCAGCTGACCACCAAAATGGACAGCAGCAGCACCGTAGCCAGCGTAATGCCCTGCAACAACACACGATCTGCCGGCAAAGGATTCCCATTATCCAAAAAATAAGGGTCTGGCATTAAAGTGGCCAGATACAGCCAGCCTCCTGGCTCAATTTCTGCCTGTATTACCAGCACGGGTGCCG
>JBOFGM010000326.1:0-13409 GCA_051649105.1 Iodobacter sp.
ATATGCTGCTGATGCTGTCCCATGGCACGCGCTATGGCTGGCAGGCGACCTTAAACACCATGGCGGGCGCACTGGCCGGGCTGGGCCTGCTGTTTGCTTTGTCGGCGGCCGGAATGGCCACGGTGCTGGCCACCTCGGCCACCCTGTTTCTGATTTTTAAATTAATCGGTGCGGCCTATCTGATTTATCTGGGCTGGCAATGCTTTAAAGCCGGCGATCAGTTAGAACTCTCATCCGCCCCGGCCGATTCTGCCGCACGGCGTTTTCGTATGGGCTTAACCGTCGCCCTGTCTAACCCAAAAGCCATTTTATTTGCCGGTGCTTTTTTGCCGCAATTTATTGATCTGTCTCGCCCGCAGGGCAGCCAATGGGCCGTTTTGCTGCTGAGCTTCTTTCTGATTGAAGCCGCCTGGCAGGTGGTTTATGCCGCAGGCGGATCCCGCCTGGGTAACTGGCTGAAAGGGCCAAACCGGATTAAGCGTTTTAATCAGGGTTGCGGTGCCGCCTTCTTTACCGTGGGTGGTTTACTGGCAGCGGCTCAGCGCTAAACACTAAAAAGCCGGCAAGATTTCTTGCCGGCTTTTTTATCCCTCTTACACCGGATAATGCGCAGCAATCCACTGCTCAAAGTCCTGATACATTTGCGCGGCAGATTGCTGATTATCGGCCAGCAGCAGAGCACCATGCACAATGCGGATATGCGCATCCAGATCTTTAACCGGCGACTCCGGATAAACTCTTGCTGCAGCGGCCGCAATCTTAGCCGCCTCACCCGCCCAGGCTTCGTCAACGGTCTGATTGCAGGCATCGGCCAGATATTTGGCATTAAACGCTTCACCGGTCAGGCTGAGCAGAGAATCGTTATGGCTGATGCTATTGCCCGGAGCCCAGTAATGCTCGGACAACAGCGGGCCAATCGCCGGATTATCGGTCAGATAACCATATTCACGCACAAAGAAGGCACGAGTCTGGAAAACCGCCATATTGGCCAGCAAATAGCCATGATAAGAAGCCGCCGATTCCTGATTTAATAAATGGGGAATCGCCAGCAGCGGTCGCGGAGCCTGCTCCAGCCCCAGAATCTGCCATTCAAACTGCCGGGCCAGCGCGGTTACACGCTCTGCGGTCAGCTCGGCATCACTGAGCTGATACAGCGCCCGCTCAAAATAGGGCACCACCACAATATTGCGCTCATTGAGCGCCGCAAAGGGCTGGGGCTTTTCGATACGGGCTTTAATCAGCGCATCCGGCACCGCCTCGCCCGCCGCATTTTTGGCATAGCGCTTCAGCCAGTCGGCATCATCCAGCAAGCTGTCGCAAAACATCGACTGGGTTTCGGCATAGGCCATCGAACTTGGGGCAAATTCTTGTGAAAAACACGGTGCATTCTGCGTAATATTGGCAAAGTGCGCCGCATGGCCGCCTTCATGAAACAAGGTCGTGGTGGCGCGTGCCCCGCTGCCTACCTGATCCGGCTTGGCATCGGCCGTAAAGTTAATCTGCCCGGCCACCCAGCGGCCACCGGCATCCATAAAGCTGGGCACCGGACCATGGCAAAAACCATTCTGATATTTACCTTTACGCTCCAGTAAATCCAGTTGCAAGGTGGCACCACGATAACTGATACCCAGATTACAAAAGCTTTCCACCCAACGCTCAAGGCTCTTGGCAAAGGGCAGATATGGATCCAGCTGGCGGGCCACATCCCCGCTGATGGTATAACGGAAATTCCATGGCAACAGGGCATCTTTGCCATGTTCTGCCGCCAGTGTATTCAAACCACGCTGGTTGGCATCCCGGGTGCGCACTTCAAAATCATCCAGAATGGCAAATAATTCTTCGACCGACATTTGCTCATTTTTTTGCACTTTATAGGCAAAATAATCGCTGTAACCCTGGGCACGGGCAAAGGCATTTCTTTTCTGCACAATTTCTAAAAAGCCATTCTCCAGCACCCATTGCTCTATCCCGGTCATTGCATCAAACGAGCTTTTACGGGCGGCTTCACTGGGGTTGGTCGACATATTGGTCGACAAGGTGCCCAGCGTCGCTTCTTCACGCTCGCCTTTTTCATTCAGATGGGTCAGCACCACATCGCGATTTTTTGCAAACAGGGCAGATTCCAGCCCGATCAGCTCGCTCATCAGCTTGCGGGCGGCGGCGCTGTCGATAATATTGCATTCAAATAAAGCCAGCCAGCCTTTCAAACCATGATGCAATTCTTCGCTGCCCTCACCCTCGGTACGGGATAAGGCGCTGCGCACGGCAGCAAGACGAGCAGGATCAGAAATAAAGTTTTTATAAGCTTCTTCTGCCCGGGCAAATCCATCATGGTCGTCAGAAACGGCCATATAGGTATCCCAAAACAAATCTTCTTTGGCTTTATGAATGGCAAGGTAATCGTGATTAAGCGTATTAAAAAGCTGACGTGCGTCTTCCAAGAGAATCTCCGGTAGTTTGACAAACAGGCTGCAATTTTTTACTTATTGCATTGTAGATATGCCATATAAATTACATGAGCCAATACATCAGTGCAAATTTCAATATTACAAAAGCATTTAATTGCAGCATATCCCGCATTTCCGGCATCAGAGCGGCCGGTATAACCAGCCCCCGCGGCGGGATAAATCGGCCAGCTTAGAAATACTTAAATCGGCCGCCTGCGCCCCGCGGCTTCTTGGGCTGATCCACACCGTTTTCATTCCCAACCGCTTGGCGGTCATTAAATTTTCCAGCGTATCTTCAACAAAAATACACTGCCGCGGATTAAGCCGGTAGCGGGCCAGCAGCCGGCGATAAGGCTGAATCTGAGGTTTGGGCATAAAGTCTGCATCTTCCACACTCACCACGGCCGTAAAGCAATCGGCAATTCCCAAAGCCAGCAGCATCGCATTGGCATAATGCCGCGGCCCATTGGTAAATAAGATTTTTTCCCCCGGCAGAGAGCGAATTGCAATACCCAGCCCCGGCATAGGATGAATCACACTTAACAGCTCGGGTAAGGGATGCGTTTTCAGTAAAAAATGCAGCGGATCAATATGCGGATAATGACGGCGTAAACCCAGGAGCGTGGCACCATAACGCAGCCAGTATTGGGTGCGCATCAAGGATGCCGCTTGCGGGGTCAGATTCAGTTGCTCCACCAGATAATCCGTCATCGCCTGGTTGATCACCGGAAAGGCGTGCAAATCGGCATTATGCAAGGTATTGTCGAGGTCAAATATCCAGACTGGTTTCATGGTTTGAATCATTTAATATGCCGTGACTCTGCACAGATGGCGGGAAATGAGTATAGATCGCCGGATAAATAATCACAGAAATGATGATTTAAACCGCAAAGAAAGGCAAAAAAAAAGGCCAGTTACCTGGCCCCTGGGATATAAAGCAGATTCAGGAATGAATATATTGTTCTAAGTGTTCGATGGTCAGTTTTTGCGCATCAATAATTTCACGCACCAAATCACCAATCGATAAAATACCTAAAACGGTTTCACCTTCCAGTACCGGCAAGTGGCGAATACGCTTTTCACTCATTAAAGCCATGCATTCATCCACGGTGGCCGTGGAAGGCACGCAAAGTAATTTGCGCGTCATAATTTCTGCAATCGGCGTTCCGGCCGATGTTTTGCCCAGCAAAATCACCTTTCTGGCGTAATCCCGCTCAGAAAAAATACCAACCAGCCGGCCTTCTTCCATCACCAGCAGTGCACCAATATTCTTCTCGGCGAGCACTTGCAGGGCTTGATATACGGAGGCTTGCGGGGTAACGGATAAAACTTGATCGATGGCTTTTTCTGCAAGCAGCTGGCGTGCTGTTTTCATACGGGCATCTCCCTGAGGACTGGAATACTAACTGTAGTTGGCAGAATGCAACATGCAAGAAAGGTATAAATCTGCCCAAGGCTGGGTACAGGCAATAGCCGTACCCACCTTAAGCCATTCTGTTCAATCCATAAAGCCCGGATCTTAAAACACGCCGTTGCAAGATCCGGCAACCCGGCCTTATTTAGCGCGGATCATGGTGCCCACGCCCTGCTCGGTCAGTACTTCCAGCAGCAAGGCATGCTTTACGCGGCCATCAATAATATGCACCGCATTAACGCCACTCTTGGCCGCATCCAGTGCGGAAGAGATTTTAGGCAGCATACCACCGGAAATCGTACCATCCGCAAACAGCTCATCGATCCGTTTGGCAGAGAGCTTCGTAAGCAGATTGCCTTCCTTATCGAGTACGCCTGGCGTATTGGTCATCATAATCAGTTTTTCGGCATGCAATACTTCAGCCAGCTTACCAGCCACTAAGTCAGCATTAATATTGTAGCTTTCACCATTGCGATCCACGCCAATAGGCGCAATCACCGGGATAAAATCACCGGCATCCAGATGGGCCACAATTGTCGGGTCAATCGATTCGATTTCACCCACCTGACCAATATCCAGCAGCTCATCCTGGCTGTCTTTTAAATACATTTTGCGGGCTTTAATAAAATGCCCGTCCTGGCCGGTTAAGCCCACGGCCTTACCGCCATGCTTATTAATAAGGGAAACGATTTCCTTATTAACATGCCCGCCCAGTACCATTTCCACCACATCCATGGTTTCCGCATCGGTCACGCGCATACCCTGAATAAACTCGCCTTTTTTACCGATCCGGTCCAAAAGCTCATTAATTTGCGGGCCGCCGCCATGCACCACCACCGGATTCATCCCCACCAGCTTCAGCAGCACCACATCGCTGGCAAACCCTTCTTTCAGCTCGGGTTCGGTCATCGCATTACCACCGTATTTAATGACGATGGTCTTATCAAAAAATCGTTGAATATAAGGCAAGGCTTCCGAAAGAATCTCGGCTTTCTCTTGCGGGGTAATCGTGGTCATTGGCAGATCCAAGAACATTAAGGTTTGGGCTGAATTCTAACAGCCTCAAACTGATTTGCTGATAATTTTTGACAGTGAGGGAGTGAGATAGAATAATTGAACGAACATTCATTTACTTTACATTTAGCATAATGCCTCTGGTCAGTAAACGCTGGGCCCGCCGGAAAGAAGCCCGCCCGCAAGAAATTTTAGCCGCAGCACTCGCCTTGTTTGTCAGTAAGGGCTATGCCGCCACCAAAATGACCGATATTGCCAAGGCAGCCGGCGTCACCTGTGGCACGCCCTATATTTACTTTGCTAATAAAGAAAGCCTTTTTAAGGCCGTGGTCCGTGAGCTGCTTTTACCCCAATTGTCCCGCGGACAAGATTTACTGGCCCAGTTTCAGGGCAATTCGGCCGATTTACTGCGACTGATGCTTAAAACATGGTGGCATACCATGAATGACCATCATCTGACGGCCCTGCCCAAGCTGATGATCGCCGAAGGCAGTCATTTCCCCGAAGTGGCCGCCATTTACCGCGATGAATTTATTATTCCCGGCAATAAAATCTTACGGCAGATTCTGGAGCGCGGCGTGGCCAGCGGAGAATTTCGCCTGCATGATATTGAATATGCCATCGAAGTGATTTGCGCCCCGATTATTGTTGCCATGCTGATGCAGCACTCCCTGATTCATTGCCTCCCCGATGCCTTTGATGCGGACCGTTTTCTGGACAGCACGCTTAATCTGCTGCTGCACGGGCTGATGGCAGCCCCTCCCCCGGATTTAACAGCGCTTTAAACCGCAAACCGATTTTCTTTGATATTTTTCAAAACTTCAGGACAAGACCATGAATAAAGCGATCCCCTGGCTGCTTATTTCGGCAGCATTACTGAGTGCCTGCAAACAAGAGGTTAAGCCCCAGGAAGAAGTTCGCCCCGTTCGCACCGTGACCTTGTCCTCCAGCCCCACCAATCACAGTAATGAGTTATCGGGTGAAATTCATGCCCGTCAGGAAAGCACACTGGGGTTCCGTATTCCCGGCAAGCTGGTCAGCCGGCTGGTGGATATTGGTGCCAGCGTCACCGCCGGAACGCCGCTGGCCCGGATTGATGCCCAGGATATGGCGCTTAATGCCGCTGCCGCCCAGGCGCAAACCGAATCTGCACAAAGCCAGCTGGATCAGCTGAAGCTGGATCTGGTTCGCTCGCAAGAATTACTGGCTAAAAAGTTTGTCAGCCAGGCCGATACCGACCGTAAGCAAACGGCCGTGATTTCTGCTCAAAAACAACTGGTTCAGGCACGCGCCCAGCAACAGGTGGCGCAAAATCAGGCGGGATACACCACCCTGACCGCCACCAGTGATGGCGTGATTACCGCCACGCTGGCGGAACCCGGCCAGGTACTGGCCGCAGGTCAGCCGGTGGTGCAGCTGGCCAAGGCCGGTGAGATTGAGGTCTTTGTCGATCTGCCCGAAGCCCGCAGCGCTGGCTTAAAACCCGGCCAAACCACTGAAATCACCCTGTGGGCCCTGCCGGGCAAAACATTTACCGGCAAGGTGCGCGAAGTTTCTCCGGCAGCAGATCCGGCCAGCCGCACCTACCGTGCCAAGGTCACCATTGAAAATCCATCGGCAGAGATCCGGCTGGGCATGAGTGCCACGGTACGCAGCAACCAGAATAATGCCGCGCAAAGCAGCACCACCCTGCCTTTAACTGCCATTTATGGCGAAGGCAAAGAAAAACGGGTCTGGCTGGTGGACAGCAAAACCAAACGCGTACACAGCAAAGTGATTCAGGCCCAGGAATTCAATGGCGAACAAATTCAGGTTAACGGCTTAAATGCCGGCGATATTGTGGTCACTGCTGGCGTGCATCTGTTGCGTGAAGGCCAGGCAGTCAAACTGCTTGCCGCCAAGGGGGAATAAACCATGCATAAAAGTAAGCCCGATCACAGCAAACAGCGGTTTAATTTATCCGCCTGGGCCTTAAAACATCAATCGCTGGTGCTGTATCTGATTGTGATTTTATCCATTGGCGGGATTCTGTCTTATAGCCAGTTAGGCATGAAAGAAGACCCGGAATTTACCTTTAAAGCCATGGTGGTGCGCAGCTTCTGGCCCGGTGCCAGTGCGCCGGAAATGGAGCAGCAAGTTACCGATAAGCTGGAAGAAGCACTGCAAGGTATTGCCTATATCCACTTTACTAAAAGCTATTCCAGAAGCGGTGAATCGCTGATCACCATTGTTTTATATGAAGATCAGAAAAACAATGTGGACGAGGCCTGGTATCAGGTCAGAAAGCGGATTAATGACGCCAAAGTTAAGCTGCCGCCCGGCGTATCCGGGCCGTTTTTTAATGATGAATTTGGCGACACCTATGGCAATTTATATGCCTTTACCGGCGATGGCTTCAGCTATCCCGAGCTGAAAAAATATATCGAGCTGGCACGGACCGAATTACTGCGGATTCCTGATATTAATAAGGCCATGCTGATCGGCCAGCAGGATGAAAAAATCTATGTGGAATATTCCAACGCCAAGTTAGCCAGCCTGGGTATTTCCCCGTTTCAGATTAATAAGGTGATTGCCGCCACCAATACCGTCACTCCAGCCGGGATTGTGGAAGGTAAAGATGAGCATGTGTATTTACGGGTAACCGGCGGCTTTAATACGGTTGAGCATTTACGCAGCCTGCCGATTACCGTGGCCGGAAAAACCTTTTTACTGGGCGATATTGCACAGGTGTTTCGCGCCACCATTGATCCGCCACAAACCAAAATGCGCTATCAGGGGCAGGACGCCGTGGGTCTGGGTATCTCGATGCGCAAAGGCGGCGATGTGGTCAAAATGGGCCAGCAAATTGATGCCTCTTTAGCCAAAATCAGAAGCAATTTACCGGTGGGAATTGAAATTCACACGATTTCTGATCAGCCGGCGGTGGTAAAAAACGCCATTCATATCTTTATGAAATCCCTGCTGGAAGCGGTGGTGATTGTGCTGGCCGTCAGCTTTTTAAGCCTGGGCTGGCGCACCGGGATTGTGGTGGCGCTTTCGATTCCGCTGGTCTTACTGATGACCTTTCTGGGCATGGATATTTTTGGCCTCGAATTGCAGCGGATATCGCTGGGCGCACTGGTGATTGCACTGGGTCTCCTGGTGGACGATGCCATTATTGCGGTTGAAATGATGACCCTGAAGCTGGAGCAGGGCTGGAGCCGCTTTGATGCCGCCACCTTTGCCTATACCTCCACCGCCTTCCCGATGCTGACCGGCACACTGATTACGGCCGCTGGTTTCTTACCGGTCGGGCTGGCCAAATCCGATGCCGGTGAATATACCTTTTCGATCTTTGCCGTAATCGGGATCGCGCTGGTGCTGTCATGGATTGTGGCCGTGGTGTTTACCCCGTTTATGGGATATCACCTGCTGCCGGAAACTCCCCGCTCCGATGAGCATGATGTCTATCAGGGCGGTTTTTATGCCCGCTTCCGTAAATTGGTCACCTGGTGCGTCACCTGGCGTAAAACCGTGATTGGCGCCACGCTGGGAGCCTTTTTATTGGCTGTCGCAACCTTTGCCCTGTTTATCCCGCAACAATTCTTCCCGGCCTCGGCCCGGCCCGAGCTGATGGTGGATATGTGGCTGCCCTACACCGCCTCTTATGAAGCCACCGAGCGCGAAGTAAAGCGGATGGAAGCCATTGCCATGAAAGACCCGGATGTGGCGCATGTCACCAGCTATATCGGGGTGGGCTCACCGCGCTACTATCTGCCGCTGGATGAGCAGATGCCCAATCTGAATTTTGGTCAGCTGACCGTGATGACCAAAAATGAAAAGGTGCGTGAAAACGTCTATAAACGGCTGTCCAAACAATTTACCGAAGACTTTCCACTGGTGCGCGGCCGCGTGACGCGGCTGGAAAACGGCCCGCCGGTCGGCTATCCGGTGCAGTTCCGGATCAGCGGCACCGATACGGCTGAACTGGGCAAAATCGCCGCCGAGGTGGCCGAAGTGATGCGGCAGAATCCTGACACCCGTCAGGTTCATACCGACTGGGGCGAAAAGGTTAAAGTCATCCGTTTACTAACCCGGCAGGACAGGCTGCGTCAGCTGGGAATGACCTCGCAAGAACTGGCGTCTTATCTGCAAATGGCCGTGTCCGGCATTACCGCCACGCAATACCGTGAAGCCGATCAAAGCATTGATGTGGTCACCCGGCTGACCAGTAATGAGCGGACCCGGCTCGATTTTCTGAAAGATTTGCGGGTTCCCCTGCCCTCTGGTCAGTTTGTACCCCTGTCACAGCTGGCCACTTTACAACTGGAGAACGAAGAAAGCCTGATCTGGCGCCGTAACCGGGTCGCCACGCTCACGGTGCGTGCCGATGTGGCTGGTACTGCCCAGGCACCGGACGTCAGCACAGCGCTATTGCCAAAGGTGCGTGCCATCGAAGCCAGACTGCCACAGGGTTACCATATTGAAACCGGCGGCACGCTGGAATCCTCGGCCACCGGCCAGGAATCTATCAACAAAGTGATGCCACTGATGCTGCTGGTGGTGATGACCCTGCTGATGCTGCAACTGCAAAGTATTCAACGCATGATTATGGTATTGCTGACCGCGCCATTGGGACTAATTGGCGTTGCCATCTCTTTACTGTTGTTTCAGGCTCCGTTTGGGTTTGTCGCAATGTTGGGCGTGATTGCGCTTTCAGGCATGATTATGCGCAATTCTGTGATTCTGATGGACCAGATCGAGCAAGACCGAAAATCCGGCGATGACGCCTGGACGGCCGTTATTGAATCGGCGGTCCGGCGCTTCAGACCCATTATGCTGACCGCTGCGGCGGCCATTCTGGCCATGATTCCGCTGACCCGGGATACCTTCTGGGGCCCGATGGCCATTGCGATTATGGGCGGCTTATTTGTTGCCACTGTTTTAACTTTATTATTTTTACCCGCTTTATATGCGGCCTGGTTCAGAATTACCCCGCCCGGCACTCAGCCTGAACGCTAATTTTTTGCTATTTATTTGAGAATATGACAATGAAAAAAACATTAATTTCACTGAGTCTGGCGCTTTTTTCCCAGTCTTTATTTGCCGCGGATTTACTGGCTTCATGGCATGCAGCACAAAAGTATGATGCTAATTTTGCCGCCGCCCGGTCCGCTCTGGATGCCGGACGGGAAAAATCCGAACAAGGGAAGGCATTATTACTGCCCCATATCTCTTTATCGGCAAATGCTAATAAAGTGGAATCGGACTTCAGCGCCGGTCAAAAGAGTGACTTATATAATTTTGATAAAAATGGCAATAGCTATGGTTATAACCTGAGTCTTACCCAGCCGGTATATCGCGCCGATGCCTTTGCCAGTTCCGATCAGTTAAAAAAACAAACGGCTCAGTCAGAAGTCATATTTCGTGTGGCAGAACAAGATTTAATTCTGCGGGTGGCAAAAGCTTATTTTGAAGTTTTAGGCGCCGAAGAAAAGGTAAAACAAACCACGGCACAAAAAGAAGCGGTGGCCCAGCAACTGGCTCAGGCAAAAAAATCTTTTGAAGTGGGCGTGTCAACTATTACCGATACAGATGAAGCTCAGGCGCGTTTTGATTCGATTACCGCCGCAGAAATTGCCGCCCGGAATGAATTAGCCATTAAAAGAAATGCATATGAGCTGCTGACTCAGCTTAACCCGGAAGCACTCAGCCCGATTAGTAATAAACAGCAGCCAGTACCGCCGCAGCCCAATGATATGGCCGTTTGGCTGCAACGCAGTGCCAATGGCAGTCTGGTTATTGCCGGTCAGCAATTAGGACTGGATATCAGTACACGGGAAATCGACAAATATCGTTTAGAAAGTTCCCCGACGCTGGATTTAGTGGCCGGTTATGGCGATGCATGGAAATCATCCGGCATATCCACTTCCGGCGGATCAGACCGGACCGGATCAGGACAAATCGGGCTGCAATTATCAATTCCATTGTTTACCGGCGGAGATCGTTCATCCAAATTACGTGAAGCAATCGCAAAAAATGAACAACAACGACAAACAGTGGAAGCCAGCCGCCGGGATACAACGCAATTAACCAAACAAGCCTTTTTAGGAGTCAGTTCGGGTGCTGCGCAAATCCTTGCATTACAACAGGCGCTTAAATCCAGTGAATCATCATTAGCATCAACTAAATTAGGCAGAGAGGTAGGAGTACGTACCACTATTGATGTACTTAATGCCGAACAAACCTATTTCACCACCCGTTATGAGCTCACCGTGGCGCGCTACACCTATTTGTATGCGCGTTTACAATTAGCGGCAACAACCGGAGAATTGTCTGAAAATGATCTTATTTCGGTAAATCTTTGGTTAGGTAATTAAGAAAGCTTGAATTGTGGGGAATAGATATCCATAATCCGTTCAGTGGAGTACCCCAATTTAAAAAGACCCCAAGGAGAATTACCGTGATTGATCTTTCCCCACTGAGCTATAGCGACCTGGTTGAACTGCGTAAGAACCTGGAAGTTGAAATTGTTCGTCGTAAAGAATCAGAAAAGCAAAATCTGATTGCTGAACTGCAAAATCTGGTTGCTTCTAAAGGTTTCTCCTTGTCCGATGTATTAGGTACAACGAGCGACAAAAAAGCAGCTAAAAAAGCCGCTTCTACTGCTAAGGCTCAATTCCGTAATCCAGCAGATCCTGATCAGACATGGACTGGCCGTGGCCGTAAACCACAATGGGCAATTGAATTCCTGGCCCAGGGCGGTTCTTTAGAAGCATTGCGTATTGCTTAATTAAAACCTTATTTTGTGGAATGACAAATACATTTCGCAGTGTCTTGATCTATAAGGAAATCATGTATACGGCATTTTTGCCCCCGGGCAAATGATGCGGTTTAGAATGATTTATTAAAAGAATAAGTCGCTGCAGATATGGTGGTTATTTTATGAAATAGTCCGGTTTTATGTAACGCACCAACAAGGCAGCTTCGGCTGCCTTGTTTGTATTTAGCAGTACAATCACTCCTCTTTACTTTGTGAATCCTCGCCATGCCGCATCCTCTCACCGAAAAACTGAATCCGGAACAAGCCGCAGCCGTTGAACTCCCTCCGGAACATGCCTTGATCCTGGCCGGTGCAGGCAGCGGCAAGACCAGCGTGCTGACCACCCGGATTGCCTGGCTGTTATCCACCGGGCAATGCAGCCCGGCAGGTTTATTGTCAGTGACCTTTACCAATAAAGCGGCAAAAGAAATGCTGCTGCGTATTACGTCGATGATGCCGTTAAATCCACGCGGATTATGGATTGGTACTTTCCACGGATTATGTAACCGTATGCTGCGTTTGCATTGGCGGGATGCCGGCTTACCCGAAGCTTTTGCAATCCTGGATTCTGCCGAACAGCTTTCAGCAATAAAGCGCGTAATGAAAGTATTAAATATTGATGATGAAAAATATCCGGCTAAAGTCATTCAGCAGTTTATTAATGGCCATAAAGAAAATGGCCGCAGAGTCAGCGAAGTAGACGCCTGGGATGAATACTCACGGGTATTACGTTTAATTTATGAAGAATATGAAAAACAATGCCAACGGGAAGGTGTAGCCGATTTCTCTGAATTATTACTTCGTTGTTACGAATTGCTTTCTAAAAATGAATCTTTACGCAGCCATTATCAAAGCCGTTTTCGCCATATATTAGTCGATGAATTTCAGGATACTAATAAGTTGCAATACGCCTGGTTAAAGCTTTTAGCCGGAGAAAACAATGCGCTGTTTGCCGTAGGGGATGATGATCAGTCTATTTATGCATTCCGTGGCGCTAATGTTGGCAATATGCATGATTTCCAGCGTGATTTTGCGGTTAAACATGTCATCCGGCTGGAACAAAACTATCGCTCCCAGGGCAATATCTTAGAAGCCGCCAATGCCGTTATTTCACATAATCAAAATCGTTTAGGTAAAGAGCTGTGGACCAGCGAGCCTGCAGGGGAGCCCATTCGTGTATTTGAAGCGGCCACTGATTTTGAAGAAGCCGGCTTTATTGTTGAAGAATCACAAGCCCTGATCCGGGACGGCCAGCGCGCCAATGACATTGCTATCTTGTACCGGGCCAATGCGCAGTCCCGCGTGATTGAGCACGCCTTATTTACCGCCGGCATTCCTTACCGTGTCTATGGTGGCTTACGCTTTTTTGAACGTCAGGAAATTAAGCATTCCCTGGCTTATTTGCGGCTGTGTGCTAATCCTGCCGATGATAATGCCCTGCTGCGGGTGATTAACTTTCCTACCCGTGGGATTGGTGCCCGTACCATCGAAAGCATTCAGGAGAGTGCCCGCAATGCCGGCACCAGCCTGTGGCAGGCCGCCTGCTCGGGCGGCGCCGGACGCGGAGCCGCTGCGGTCAGAAAGTTTGCTGAAATGATCGAAACCATGCGCTCGCAGGCAACCGGGCTGGCGATGCCGGAACTGGTCGATATGATGCTGGATGTTTCCGGCCTCAGAGCCCATTACCAGGCCGATAAAGAAGGCGAAGAGCGACTTGCCAACCTGGGCGAGC
>JBOFGM010000327.1:0-4582 GCA_051649105.1 Iodobacter sp.
GAACTTTTTTCAGGTTTTTAGTGCAGAATGAATCTTCTTGCATCTTACCTGGAGTAAACCATATGGGTCTTTTAGATCAGTTAGCCGGGCAATTTTTGTCCGGGAAAGAATTACCGGAAGGCTTGGTGCAATCTTTGTCTGGCATCCTGGATCAGCAGGGCGGGCTTTCTGGCTTGGTAGAAAAATTTCAAAATGGCGGTCTGGCTGAAGCGGTGCAGTCTTGGGTGAGTAATGGTGAGAATCTTCCAGTCAGTGCAGAGCAAATCCAGTCCGTGTTAGGCAGTGATGCGGTGAGCTCGGTGGCAGAAAAGCTGGGTATTGATCCGGTGGCCGCCGCCAGTCAGATTTCTGAGTATTTGCCTCAGCTGATTAATCAGCTGACGCCAAATGGTGAAGTGCCCGAAGGGGGCAGCCTGCTGGCAACGGGTTTGGATCTGCTGAAAGGCAAGCTTTTTGGCTGATGAGTGAAGAATGAACGGAAAAAGCCCCATACGGGGCTTTTTTTTTGGGCTGGCTTAAGGCTGAATTAAATGCGCTAAATGCTGGCCCATTCTGCGACCCTCGCGGATCGCATAGTTGGTGCCGCGGTCTTCCGGATAAATTTGTGCCATTGAGGCCAGAAACAGGCCGCGCTGAGGGCTTTCGCAGGCAGGAATCAGCTGACTATAGTGCTTTTCAACCACCGGCTGAGCCCAGCGGGCATGCCATACATGGTGATTAAGAATCCAGCTGGCTTCAAACTCAGGAAACATGCGTTTTAAGTGCGGCAGGGCAAAGGCCAGCAGCTCATCATCACTCATCAGATACAGCGCATCGGTATGCGGCAAATATTTAGATAAATAAACAATATGCTTGCCGGCATAGTGCTTCTTATCCTGAAAGTTAGTGTGTTCAATCACGCCGACAAAAGGAAAGCTCGGATCGTTCACATTCAGCCAGTAAGTATCCGACAGGGAATGATTCAGCTCCAGCACCAGGCACACATTGGCCAGATAATGAATGCGGTTCAGTTTAGCCAGATACTCGGGTGTGGCCCAGTCTTGCAGCATGTCTGCCAGCAAGGGCAGGGCCGGCGTGGCAATCACCCGGTTGGCAAAGATTTCACCGTTGGCGGTTTTAATCAGCCAGCCCCCGTTATGGGGCTGAACGGAGATCACCGGGCAGCTGGTTTTAATTTCGCTGCCCAGTTGCCGCACCTTTGCTGCCAGCGCCTCAATCAGCGCGACAAAGCCGCCTTTAAAATAAGCCAGCCGCTCTTCTCCGCCTTTACCCCGGCTGCTACCGCGTAATTTCAGTTTGTTCCAGAACCATACCGCAGAAATCTCATCGGCCACGGCTCCAAATTTGCCCCGCAAAAGCGGTTCCCAAACAACGCGGTAAACCTGCTCGCCCCCCAGCTCGCGCAGCCATTGGGCGGCGGTTTTTCCTTCCAGCTCTTGCCAGTTTTCGACTTTGCGGGCTTTTAAAGCCAGAAGGCCCAGGCGAATCCGGTCGGTAAAGCAAAGCGGAGAAAATTTCAGCAAATCCCAGGGGGTGGATAATTTAAAAAATTGATTGGCGTAATACATGCCGGTATTGCTGGGATTGATTTTAACCTTGCTGCAAAGATTTAATTCTTTAACCAGCTGCATCACTTCCAGGTCATTGGTAAACCAGTGGTGATAAAAGCAATCGAGCTTTTCTGCCCGCTCGCCAATGCTGAATGCAGCGGCCAGCCCGCCCATATCGCTCTGTGCTTCCAGAACCGTGACATTAATCCCGGCTTTACTCAGTTCATACGCCGCGGACAGTCCGGTAAAGCCTGCGCCAATAATGGCGACTTCGGTCTGCTGGGGCATCATGGTTTTCTCCGGGCAAGCAGCAGCCAGATTCCACCGGTTAAGGTGGGAGGCAGCCAGATCAGTAAATGGGCAATAAAGGCAAAGGCTGCAGCAGGTACAGCGTCGTTATTGGTCAGGGTCATGGCCAGTACGGCAAAGTAATCAAAAGTGCCAACATAGCCAGGGGTGCTGGGAATCAGGGTGGCTAAGGTGGCCAGCGGCAGGGCAAACCAGGCGCCGCTATGGTTAATCAGCCCTGGCACACCCTGTGCCACGCACAGAAAGGTCAGCCCTTCCAGCGACCAGACGATCAGGCTGATGATAATCAGCGGCACAAGACGCCGCCCGCCCAAAGTAGCCAGCAGCTGGGTGGCCCCTGCCACTTCGGTGCTTAAATGGTTACCACTGTTGGGGGCCAGTTTATGGATCAGCCGCAGGCAGGCATCAATAAATAATTGCAGCCAGCGTGGAAAAGCCAGCAAGATAAAGATGGTCAGTGCCAGCAAGAATGCGCCGCCAGCGCCAACCGCACCGACTTTGCCAAAAGCGGGCAGGCTTTGAATATCAAAGGCCCACAGACCCAGCGCCAGAAACAGCAGCAGGCTGGCCAGATCCAGCAGCCGCTCCACAAATAATGAGGCCAGCACCTGCCCCGGCCCGGTTCCCAGCTCTTTATTAAAAGCAAAGGCACGGGCCAGATCGCCTGCCCGGAATGGCAGCAGATTATTTAAGGCCAGACTGCTTAAAAAGGGCCGCAGGCAAGCGCGGGGTGTGGCCGCCGGGCTGCTGGTGCGCAGCATGCTGCTCCAGCGGGCCGAGCGCCCGCAAATTCCCAGACAAAAAACCAGCAGTGCCAGCAACAGCCAGAGCGGATTACTACTGCGAATGGCTGATGCTAATTGAATTCCATCGGTTTGCTGAAAAATAAGACCGATCAATACAATGGCAATAATCAGGCCAATAATAGTGCGGATATGGCGTTTCATAGACAATTTCTACTTTTAAACAATGGCCATTCCGGATTATTTTCTGTCAATAACCGGGCTGCGTGAAAAGGCGATTTCTTCTGTAAATCCACAATATTCTTGCACCACATATAAAGGTCTTTGTTTGGATTCTTTATAAATACGGCCAATATACTCACCCAGGATCCCAACGCAAATAAGTTGTACCCCGCCTAAGAATAAGACGGCAATCATTAATGCCGTCCAGCCTTCCACCCAGATATTGGTGAAGATCCGCAAAAACAGCGCATATAAAATACCCGTCAGAGCCAGCAAGGAAGTGCCCATTCCCACCGCCATGGCCAGTTGTAATGGTTTGGCAGAGAAAGACATAATGCCATCACAGGCAAAACGCAGCATTTTAGATAATGGATATTTACTGTCGCCGGCAAAACGCTTTGCCCGCTGATAGGGCAGGGCAATTTGTTTAAAGCCGGCCCAGCTTACCATCCCGCGTACAAACCGGTCGCGTTCCGGCATGGCTTTCAGCGTTTCCACCACCGGACGGCTCATCAGCCGGAAGTCTCCGGTATCCAGCGGAATCGGCACATCCGACAGGCGATTTAACAGGCGATAAAAGCCGCGGGCTGTGATCAGCTTAAAGGCCGATTCGCCGGGCCGGTCTGTCCGGGTGCCATAAACCACATCATAACCGGCGCGCCATTTTTCTATCATGCCATGGATCGCCTCCGGCGGATCTTGCAAATCGGCATCAATCAGCACGACCGCATCGCCGCGGGCCGCATCAATCCCGGCGGTGACTGCAATCTGGTGGCCAAAATTACGCGCAAATCCAATCACCCGGATGCGCGGATCGTGCAGGGCATGTTGTTTCAGAATGCGGCGGGTGGCGTCACTGCTGCCGTCATCCACAAAAATAAATTCAATCTCCAGCTGATGCACATCGCGGCTAAAGGCAAACAGCCGCTGCAAGGTTTCAGCAATCACGGCTTCTTCGTTATAACAAGGCACCACAATAGATAGCAGCATGATCTTTATTCCTTTCTGATCCATACACCCACCCGGGTATCGGCGGTTTCAAGAAAAGGTTGCCAGTGGTATTGGCTGCCAATGGCCTGCTGAATACTTTGCCATGCCGCCGAAGTGCTTTCCGGGCGGCCCCAGACGATATAGCGGACCTTTGATTGCAGTAACCAGGGCAGAGCCGCCGGATGATGGCCGAGATAAAAATCTTTAATCTGCTGATTGATTAACCAGACTTCCTGTGGTGCACCATGCCACAAACTGACGTGATTTGGCCAGCCCAGTAAAGAGGGTTGTTGGGAATACAGGGCATATAATGTCTGATTGGAGTAAGCATCGTTCAGCCAGTTTTCCAGCACAATGCCTTTGGGTGCCTGGCTTAAAAACTGTACCGTATCTTTAACCGGGGGATCGCTGGTAAACCAGTGAGTGCCGGCCAGCTTCCCTAAGTCCCCCTTGGGGGTATGCCAGATATATTGCAGGGTATTGATGCTATAGCTGCAGGTCAGCAGCAGCACGGTCAGTGCCATATTTCGCACCCAGCGCCGCCCGGACCCCAGCGCCATGGCACCTGCCGCCAGCAAACCGCCGCTCCACATCCAGCCCCACCATTTCATGGTGGTATTGGTTCGCTCATATTTGCCGACGCTGGGATCATCAACAAAGATAAACTCACCCAACAGCAGCATAATGCCAAAGGCAATCACCAGCGCCACGGCCAGCGGGCGTTGTTTTTTTTCGGTCAGTGCCAGAGCAAACAGCGTCAGCAATGGC
>JBOFGM010000328.1:0-3198 GCA_051649105.1 Iodobacter sp.
TTGGAAAGATCATGCCTTAATTTATCTGCTGCAACAGTATTCATCCGGCTATAAATATTTAAAGAGGGGTTTACCGGTTCATGCCGGCCCCCCCCCCTCAAACAAGAAACTCTGCTTAAAAATAAGTTGATTATTGGGGGATTGCCATCAGCGGTTTAACTCTGAGTTATAAATGCACGCCCTTACTTATATCCTGACTCAAACGATCCAGCCCCTCGCTCAATGCCAGCACCAGCGGCTCATAACCCGGCCCCTGCTGCGCCACTTCCAGATAAAAAGGCGCTTGCATTAATAATTTTTGCTCTGCATTACGAAGCGTCCAGCGCCCGCCAAGCAGTGCCTTGCCATCGTCCCGGCCATTAAATTGGCTTAATTCTATAGTCAGCGTGTTCATGCGCGCATCAGGGGCAGAGCCCAGCCAGAGTTTATCCGGCTGATATTGCTGCAGTCTGGCGACCAGCACCCGCTTTACGCCCTCTTGCAATCTTTCTGCCCACAGATTTTGCTGGGCCAAAGTCAGCCCCACCTCGCCCTGCTGGTAGGCGATCCCCCCGCCAGATAGAAAATCCGCCAGCTTAATCTGCAGCAAGACCGCCGGGCGATCGACGCTTGCCGCTGCAGATGCCATCGGCACATCGGGCAGGCGGTAGTAATGGGTAACAGGTGCGCTGCTGCAAGCGCTCAGCAGCAGCCCCAGCACAATAGGCATTCTCATGGCTTGGCCCCCCGGGGCTGGACATCTTCTTGCTTGCGATCGAACAAGAGAGCATTGGGTTTTTCATTGAGCGTACGAATCACGGGCCGGGCTTCCTGCAAGATCTGATTAACGCTTTCCATCGTGCGGTTCAGCTCACCATAAGCGGGAGACTGGCCGGAGTAATCACTTAAGGTGCCATTCAAGGTATTTAAGCTTCCTTGCAACTTAGTCAGTGTCGCCTGCACCTCGGCCGGCAGGGTTTGCAGCTGCGGCTGTTTGGCAAAATCATCCAGCGTTTTAACTAAGGTCCGCACATCGCCAGCGAGCTTAGCCGTTTCATCCAGTGTTTTATTGCTCTGCGCCAGCACGCCTTCCACTTTCAGCCCGTTAAGTTTATCCAGCAGAGCAATCACCTTATTTTCGATCTGTGCCAAGCCACCATCCATCGTTGGCAAGACGGGCAGATTAGCATAACGCTCCAGTAACTTAGGTCGGGCCTTGCCGCTAAAATCCACATCCACATATAAAGCACCGGTCAGCAGATTGCCATTTTTTAGCTTCAAGACCATGCCCGTAGCCGCCTGCGTGGCAATGATTTTGCGCCAATGCTCATCGTTTTCTTTATCCGCATCGGTGGCCAGGCGCCCTGGCTCCAGGTAGATCAGCACCGGAATACCATGCCCTTTACGGGTTTTGTTTTCAAAGCGGGGAATTAAATAAGGTACCGCGCCCACCGTACCAATGCGCAGGCCGCGCAATTCAACCGGAGCACCAGGCTTTAAGCCACGCACGGAATCATTAAACAAGGCAATATAAGGCAGACGGCGCTCAAACTGGCGCTCTAATGAGCTGGACTCATCAGCAAACAGCGTAAAGCCGGTCTGATCGCTCACCTGATCGCCCATCGGCATATTCTCCGGTACGCCAAAGGCAATGCCCCCGGACAACATAGATTCCATTGAGCCGGTATTAAGCTTGATCCCATCGGCGCTCACGGCCAGCTGTACACCACTGGCCACCCAGAAGCGAGAATTAACCGTAACCAGCCGATCATAGGGGCGCTGAATAAACAGGCGGTAATTCATTTGCCGTTGCTCAGGATTAAACTCGGCTTTTTCTACCCTGCCCACTTCAAAGTTTTGATAGAGCACCGGGTCGCCCACGCTCAACACCTTCACCCCCCGCCCGGATAAAATCAGTCGCAGCCCTGGCACATCGGCAGCGGTAACCGGGGGCTCATTGAGTACGGTAAATTCATTTTTTAATTGCGGTGCCTTACCCGGATTCAGCTGGATAAACGAGCCAGAAAGCAAGGTGGATAATCCACTGATACCACTGCGATCCACCCTGGGCTTGACCACCCAGAACTGGCTGTCTTCCCTTAATAAATCCTGCGCTTCAAGATCCAGCCTGGCGGTCACCCGCACCCGGTTTTTGCCTGAATCGAGCTCAACATCAATCACTTTTCCCACATTTACCGATAAAACCTTAACCGTCGTTTTACCGACCTCAATCCCCTCGGCACCAGGCATATACAAGACAATTTCCGGCCCCTGATGCCGCCAGGTGTCATACACCATCCACGCCCCAACCATAAGCGCAGCCAAGGGCACCAGCCAAATCAAAGAGATGCGTCTGGACCAGCCAATTTTGGCATGGGGCAGGTCTGCGTTTTTATCTGCTTCTTTTTCCATCGGGACAATCCTGTTAATTCTGTATCAGCATGTATGCAAAACAAACCAAGGCTTATTACTGATGCAACACACCTTTAAACAAGGCGGGCTACCCTGCTCAAAGTAAGAAAGGCTGAATCCTTACACCACAAAGTCACTATGGGCATAAGCCGCGAATCTTTGGTTTTCTACATGAAATGCCGTGATTTAAAATTTGGTTTTTTACTGCTTCACATCGCTTAATTGTTTTCATCCGCAGGATGCGCATCCCAGATCAGGCGCACATCAAAACTTAAAGCCGCCAGCATGGTAAACACGACCACGCCAGCAAAAGAGATAGCGGCTACGCCCGGAAAGACCGACATCAATTTCCCCATATGAATGAGCGCTACCAAAATCACCACCACAAACACGTCCACCATCGACCAGCGCCCAATCAACTCGGTCATACGATAAAGCCAGGTGTAGTGCAAAGCGCTTTTACCTGGCTTGCTCTGAGCGGCAAGGCATAACAAGGCGATCGAAATAAACTTCACCAGAGGCACGGCCACGCTGGCGATAAAAATAATCATCGCCACCGGATAAGAGCCCATATTCCACAGCAGCAACACCCCCTCCAAAATAGTAGAAGGCATGCTTTCCCCCAGCGATTCGGTGATCATAATGGGGTACAGATTGGCGGGGATGTAAAGTAAGACAGCGGTCAGCAGCAGGGCCCAGGTCATTGCCAGACTATGGGGCTGGCGTGCATGCATTTTGGCGTGGCAGCGATCACACCTCTGCGCATCATGAGCGTTAAAAAACCCGCAGGTTGGGCAGGCTTTGGCA
>JBOFGM010000329.1:0-1581 GCA_051649105.1 Iodobacter sp.
CGGCAGAACCTTCGGCACGCATCTGATTGGCAACGGCTTTACGCTCGGACTGCATCCGCTCGTAAACCGAATTAAGCGTACTGTCTTCCAGTTCAACCCGTTTAATCCGTACATCAATCACTTGCACACCAATGCGTGCGGCATCAAGATCGGCCACTTTACGCACGGTTTCCATGACTTCATCCCGCTTGCCGGAGATGACGTCCTGCACGGTACGCTTACCAAACTCATCGCGCAGCATATTGTTCACGGTATTGCGTAAACGCTCAACCGCCTTACGCTGATCCACCCCAACCGCCTTGTAGTATTTCTCTACATCAACGATTTTCCACTTAATAAAGCTGTCTACTTTTACATTCATTTTTTCGATGGTCTGAATACGCGCAGGCGTTTCTTCATCGATTGTCAGAATGCGTTTATCAAAGTAACGAACTTCTTGCAGCAAAGGCACTTTAAAATTAATGCCCGGGTCTTTAATAACACGGACTGCCTCAGAAAACTGGAAGACCACGGCGTACTGACGCTGATCCACAGTAAAGAAAGACAAAGAAAAAACAAATAAAGCCAATAAAACCAAGGCTAAAGTAGAAAGAATTCGATTCATGCTGCTCTCCCCTTAGCGGCCGTCGCGCACATTGGCGCGAACATTACGATTTGCGGCGGCTTCAGCATTTGCAGCTGCAGCCGGATCAGCCACCTTAGGTGCCTCGCCGGCAGGCGCTGCATTTGGCGAACTCATTTGCATTAATTTATCCAAAGGCAGATAAAGCAGATTGCCACCGGCTTTCTGATCCACTAACAGCTTGGTGGTATTCTGGAATACCTGCTGCATGGTATCAAAGTACATCCGGTCACGCGTTACCTGAGGGGCTTTAGCATACTCAGTCGCCACTTGTTTAAAGCGGGAAGCATCACCTTCTGCCTGCGAAACAACACGCGAGCGATAACCTTCAGACTCTTCCGACAGACGAGCAGCCATACCACCCGCTTTTGGAATCACATCATTAGCGTAGGCAGTCCCTTCATTAATCAGACGTGCTTTGTCCTGACGCGCCTTAACAGCATCAGAGAACGCAGCTTGCACCTGATCAGGCGGCTGGACATCAGAAATATTCACACGGGAAACGGCCACGCCCACACCATAGCGGTCGAGCAGATTTTGAACGATTTCTCTGGTGTCTTCACCAATCTTGCCACGACCTTCATTCAGTACATAATCCACTTTGTTTTTACCGACCACTTCACGAATTGCAGTCTGGGCAATTTGTTTAACCAGGTCTTTTGCGTCCCGGTCTGTTGTGCGGTTAAAGAACACAAAGTCATGCGCCGATTTAAGGTTGTATTGAACCTCAAGGCGCACTTCAAGAATATTCTGGTCACCCGTCAGCATCATGGATTCATCCCCGGCACGGCCTTCGCCACCAGGAGTACCCACTTCCAGACTGCGGATTTCTGTCATATTAACAATTTCACGCGACTCAACCGGCCACGGCAAATGCCAGTGCAAACCCGGCTTTTCTACGGTTTCGACGTAACGGCCAAAACGCATAATGACGGCATTTTCACGCTCATCCACCACAT